>NZ_JBSQBA010000016.1:0-1447 GCF_053851655.1 Mycoplasma sp. 327 | reverse complement strand
ATCAAATTTTAAGAGTTTGATCCTGGCTCAGGATGAACGCTGGCTGTGTGCCTAATACATGCATGTCGAGCGAAGGTAGCAATACCTTAGCGGCGAATGGGTGAGTAACACGTGCTTAATCTACCCTTTAGATTGGAATACCCAATGGAAACATTGGCTAATGCCGGATACGCATGGAATCGCATGATTCCGTTGTGAAAGGGGCCTTAAAGCCCCGCTAGAGGATGAGGGTGCGGAACATTAGTTAGTTGGTAGGGTAATGGCCTACCAAGACTATGATGTTTAGCCGGGTCGAGAGACTGAACGGCCACATTGGGACTGAGATACGGCCCAAACTCCTACGGGAGGCAGCAGTAGGGAATATTCCACAATGAGCGAAAGCTTGATGGAGCGACACAGCGTGCACGATGAAGGTCTTCGGATTGTAAAGTGCTGTTATAGGGAAAGAATACTTGGTTGAGGAAATGCTTCCAAGCTGACGGTACCCTGTCAGAAAGCGATGGCTAACTATGTGCCAGCAGCCGCGGTAATACATAGGTCGCAAGCGTTATCCGGAATTATTGGGCGTAAAGCGTTCGTAGGCTGTTTATTAAGTCTGGAGTTAAATCCCAGGGCTCAACCCTGGCTCGCTTTGGATACTGATAAACTAGAGTTAGATAGAGGTAAGCGGAATTCCATGTGAAGCGGTGAAATGCGTAGATATATGGAAGAACACCAAAGGCGAAGGCAGCTTACTGGGTCTACACTGACGCTGAGGGACGAAAGCGTGGGGAGCAAACAGGATTAGATACCCTGGTAGTCCACGCCGTAAACGATGATCATTAGTCGGTGGATAGTTCACTGACGCAGCTAACGCAGTAAATGATCCGCCTGAGTAGTATGCTCGCAAGAGTGAAACTTAAAGGAATTGACGGGGACCCGCACAAGCGGTGGAGCATGTGGTTTAATTTGAAGATACACGGAGAACCTTACCCACTCTTGACATCCTTCGCAATGCTATAGAGATATAGCGGAGGTTAACGGAGTGACAGATGGTGCATGGTTGTCGTCAGCTCGTGTCGTGAGATGTTTGGTCAAGTCCTGCAACGAGCGCAACCCCTATCTTTAGTTACTAACGAGTCATGTCGAGGACTCTAGAGATACTGCCTGGGTAACTGGGAGGAAGGTGGGGATGACGTCAAATCATCATGCCTCTTACGAGTGGGGCAACACACGTGCTACAATGGTCGGTACAAAGAGAAGCAATATGGCGACATGGAGCAAATCTCAAAAAGCCGATCTCAGTTCGGATTGGAGTCTGCAATTCGACTCCATGAAGTCGGAATCGCTAGTAATCGCAGATCAGCTATGCTGCGGTGAATACGTTCTCGGGTCTTGTACACACCGCCCGTCACACCATGGGAGCTGGTAATACCCAAAGTCGGTTAGCTAACCTCGGAGGCGACCG
>NZ_JBSQBA010000015.1:0-6712 GCF_053851655.1 Mycoplasma sp. 327 | reverse complement strand
ACCAGTACTAATAAATTGATTGGTTTAATAGTGATTCTATAGAAGTTATCTAAAACAAAAAAGTCGATATTCAGTTTTCAGGGAACAAAAAGCCAGTCTTGGCTTTTTTTATTATACTTTTTACCCTAAACTTGAAGTAATTTTGTAAATTATTTTATAAAACTCAAGCAAAAAACAAAAAAGAATTAAATTTGAAAAAATCAGCATTTTTTACATTTCTAGCTCGAAAAGTATTTTTATTTAGTTATAAATAAACTAAATAAAATGATGTAAAAATGATAATAAAAGATCAAAGAGTAAAGATTCCTAAAAAGGTTCAAATTATAAGAAAAGATGATAATAAATATGTATATTATGTCGCAGGAACAAAATATAAAAAAGATAAAAAATATAATATCGATAAGAGAGTTAATATTGGGAAAATAGATCCAAAAAAATAACAATTTATTAATACCAAACGATAAGTATTTTTTAATTTTTCCAGACACAAAAATAACAATCATAGAAGATGATAAAAAAATATCATCCGTTGTTTCTATCGGGCAATATTTGGCAATAACTAGAATTTTTAAAGATTTATATATAGATGAACAATTAAAAAAATATTTTTAACACAAAAAGCGAATTAATAAAGGCATTGACATTTTATTATATTGATGAAGAATCTACGGCTTCGCAATTATTTGAAAAGTGGCATATAAAATTTTTTCTGGTTTGTTTTCAATTCCTTCAAAACGATATCAATGCTTTTGCATAAAGATATAACAACAAAAAAATACTTGAATTTAATTATAGATGATCAAAACAATTAAGAACATATTTAGAATATTCGGATGACGCATATTTATCTGTCGATTCAACGAACTTTAATATAAGCTCAAAAAACATGAAACATGCTGAATATGGAAAGCCAAAGGTTGATGAAGGACTGCCATAAATAAACTTATCGTATTGTTTAGATCCAAAGACTGGTTACCAATTTTTTATGATTTATATCCCAAATCAGTTACTGGTGTAAGTTACTACAAAAAAATGATTGATAAAGTTTTAAATTTGCGTTATAAATCAGCAACTTTAGTATTGGATCGGGGTTATTTTTCAAAGGACAATATTGAAAATATTACTTCTGAAAACATTGACTTTATAATTATGGCAGAAACTTATAACAAAAGATTAAGTAGTTTATTAAATAAAAACAAAGATAAAATATATAAAAATGCTGAAAATTTAATTTTTGAACACAAAGTTTTTGCTTGAAAAACATACGAGCAAGCTTTTACAAATTCAACAAACAAGTATTTTATTTATATGTTTTATAATGAACAAAAAGCATCATTAGAAGTTGAAAAATATAATACGTTAAATATATTATCAAAACAACTTGAAAATATTGAATACTTAAATGAAGATATTTATAAACATATGGAAATTATTTTGATTTTAAAGTGGATGAAGAAAGCAAAATAATTTCTTATGAAATAAATAAGAAAAATTATCAAGACGTGCTTGATAATTCTGGTTATTTTTGTCTAATAAATTTAGATTTGTGTGATTGCTATTCTCAAATCTCTTACTCAAAAAGTAAGCAGGAGATAAATTGACGCAAAATTTACTATATTACTAGTTTAAACACGATTTTATTTATGTGCTTTTGATATTTCTTACTTGTATTTGATATCCTCTCATTTTTCTAAATTAAAGTCCTGAAGAAAATTAATTAATAAATCTCCGGCAGCAATTAAGTCTGAAATTGCACAAACACCTATAGGGCTATGTAAATATCTTTGTGGTAAAGAAATGGTTAGAGTCGCTGCACCACCATGAGCAAATTGAAGTTCATGAGCATCTGTTCCTCCTCCCATTGCAACAAATTTATATGTAGGTATGTTATATTTTTTTGATATGTTTTGAAATTCTTTAACTAATTTGGGGTCCATCATTGTACCACGATCCTTTATTCTTAGAGCAGCACCCTTGTATAATAAAGTATTTCCTGGGATTGTGTTAGGGGTGTCATGTGATGCGCATGTATCAAGAGCAATTGCTATGTTTGGCTTAATTAATGAAACACTAGTTCTAGCCCCTCTTGTTCCTACCTCTTCTTGCACTGTGCCAACTAAGTAGAGATCAACATCAAGATCTTTATCGTTGATGGCATTAGCAACGTATTCTAGAACAGTTATACCAGCTCTATTATCCATTGCTTTTCCGCCCAATAAATTAGGATCATTAAATAGTATAGTTTCACCTGACATGTATACTAAGTCGCCTACGCCAACTCCTTGTTCTTTAGCATCTTCATCTGATTTAAAACCAAAATCAGCATAAATTTCATTATTAGAAATTGCTTTTGAAATTTCATTTTCTTGCATAATGTGTATGCTTGTGTGACCAAAAACGCCATTAAAGGTTTTGCCTTCCTCTGTTACTAATTTTGCTTTTGTCCCAATTACTGTTGATGGTCAAATACCTCCAACAGGAGATAAATAAAGTTGTCCCTTTTTATCTATGTTTCTAACTAGAAACCCTACTTCATCCATATGCGCAGCAATCATAACTTTTGGCGCATTAGGATTTTTTGATTTCTTTCTAAATATAACTGATCCAAGGTTATCTCTACTAATCTCAAATTTTTTATTTCCTAGTGATTTTTTCAACTCATTAACCACAGGCTCTTCATAACGCGACATAGCCTCAATTTCCATGTATTTAATTAATCTTTGTTTGAATAACTCATTTTTATCCATAAATTTATAAACCTCTTTAAATATAAAAATAATATATAAATTTTATCAAAATAACTAAGTTTTAATAATCGATATGTGACCCTTCAATTTTGTATAGTTTATCTTTATGTTTTGATAAAAAAACACTAGCAAGCGTTGCTAGTGTTAAATTATTATTTTTTAAATTCAATATAGCTTTGTTGTTTTGAATAGTTTGTAAAAGTAATTTTGAAATTTTTTTCTTTACTCTTGTTATCGAATTTGTAAACTACAAAAAGGACTAATTTATCAACTTTGCTATTTTTATCATGAGTTCTGCCTAAAAATTCAACTGTTGTGAAGCCACTAGGGCTTGTGTAATCAATTATTCCACCTTTTTTTAAGAAAACATTGTGAATTTTCTTGTCAAATAATCTACCAAATAATGCATTATCAACCATTTCTTTTGTTAATTCACTTGGCTTATTTGTTTTATTATTAAGAGTGTCAATAACTTGTTGTTCCGTGTATTTTTGTGATATATCACTTAATTTGTCTATGCCTAAAAGGTGTCTTGATTTTGTTGCTTCAACTTTAAGTTGATATGCTTCATTTATTTGATTTACAAAATTTTGCATTTTTTCCACATAGCCATTAGTTTTAGTGTAAAAATTATGGTTTGGTTTTTTTAGTCATTCACCAAATTCATTATTTTTTCTTAAAATTTGAAAAGCATTTTCACGATAATTGACTAGTCCATTTTTATTAAAATTAATTCCTTTTAGGTCTGCAGGCGTTAATATTTTATTTTCACTAACATTAAAACTATTTCCAAAATCTTTAAAAGGTTTATACATGTTTGCTAGCATTATTTCGGTTTTGACATATTTTTTTACTGTACTAATATATTCCAACACTTGACCAACGGTTGTGCTATCATTTATTAATTTTTCAAAATGATTTTTAATGTCAGTAGTTGTTTTAGATACATCTTTTCCAAAAATTTTATTATCATATACAGGATTTATTTTTTGTGTTTCAGTACTAATTAAATTTCTAAATTCTTCTTTAATTTCATCAACCAATTTTTTTTTTTGTTAGGTGATTTTAGATTAGATAGCGGAACCAAATTATCATTCATATCATAAATTATATTTGATTCGCCTTTTACAGATTTAATAAGTTTAGTTGCTAATGCAGCAGGACTACTCAATCCTTCTTCATCATCAGAAATTCAAGGTTCATTATGCTCTGGTTCATTTGGAGAGACCTCATCAGCGCCTTCATCTCACTCTCAAGGACTATTATGCTCTGGTTCATAGGTTTCTCATGGTTCGCTTGATTCAGGTTCATTTGATGGGAATATATCTAACTCATTTTCGATATAGTCATCTTCTAGTGGAAAATCAAAAGCATGTTGTTTTCCGTCATCTTTGGATTTATCATAGTATTTATATCATTGTTTGTAGTATAAATTATCAATTGTTTTTTTGATTAATTCATTAGTTGGGTCATTAAAATCAATTTCAAATTTTGGTCCTTTAAAACCATTCAAAATATTTGAGCTAGTGTCTTGATCCTTTGGAAGATCAGGGATCAGATCTTTTGGTAATAAATTTCCAATCAATAAATTTTTAATATGTTTATTTTTATGTCTAATATCATTTAGAGTATCCTTTGGTAGAATACTTTTAATAGTTTCATAAACTGATTGTAAATCATTTTTTTGTTCTTTAACTTTAGGTTTTTTCTTAGGAGTATCAGATATTTTATCAGGGCTAGGTTTTGGGTTTGGTATATTATGTGTTTTTGTATTTACACATGAAAATGCAACTGCTGCGGTTGCTATTGTTGGTAAAAGACCTAAGAAAAATCAACTTATTTTTCGCATATTTTCTCCTTAGTATTAGGTTTTATTAATAAAAATATTATATTACATTATCACTATTTTCCTAGGTAAATAGGGTTAATAGTAACTAAAAAAGCAATTAGTAATAATATAAAGCTTTTTTGCTTACATTAAATTGATAACAATGCATGGTTGTTGCAAAAAGCATAAACTTAATTAGCATAGGTTTTTTTAGTTTAAATTATTTAATTTTTAAATTACTTCCAAAAATAAAAGATGGATCATTGATTATGTTTACTTTTGTGTTTTTTTGCATTTGTGCTCAGTTTAAATGTCTTGAAAAATAATTAAATATATTTTTGTTTATTTAGCAATCCTAGCTTGCTTAATTGTCTCAAAATATGTCTTTGAGCTAAAATAATGTATAAAACTATACTAATTTTTTTGTTTTGTTATTCTAGCAAATTAATTATTAACTAAACTTATTCAAATCTTGCTAAATTAGATGAACCAATGAAACAAATAAAAAATCATTTATAGATTAAAAACTAATAATTTAACAAGTTTTAGAAATTCATATAGGAAAAAATGAAAAAAGAATCTAAAGGCAATGTTAAATTTTGTTATAGTGTCTTAAATAAACATTTCTTGTGGATGGTCTTTAAGTAAATCACGAAGGCCGATAAACATGATAGAAAATTAATCAATTAAGAAAATAATTATTTTAAAAACCTTAATGACGAAGAAAGAATTAAATTATAAAAAAATATTATGTTATCAATTGTACCTTAATATATGGTTTTTAAATATCTATCTTTATTTTTTCTTCTTAATTTTAATTGAAATTGAAGTAATAGGTTTAGATATAGTTTATTCTCAAACCAGTTTAAATTATCTTTTTTAACCAAAAACAAAAAAAAAAAAAAATAAATTATAATTATGACTTGCGCCAATTCTTCTAGACATAATTAAAAAATGTTTGGGAATAGCCTGAATTCAGAAAATTTTAAGGAGAAAAATGAAAAAAAGCAAATTACTTTTTCTAGGATTTTTACCTGTTTTGGCAACACCAGTTATAGCTCTATCATGTGCAAATCCTGCTAAACCGGAAAAACCAGAAAAACCAGCGGAACCAAAGAAACCAGAAAACCCAGAAACAAAGAAGCCAGAAACTCCAAATAAAGATAAAAATCAACAGTTTGGCGATAATATTAAAATTGTTTATGAAGATTTAAAGAAACATCATTCAAAAGAAGTTCTTACAGACTTAATAAAACAAAATAAACCAATTAAAGATCTATTAATTAAGAATGCAATTAAACTAGACTCAGTTGATTCAATTAATACTAACAATAATCTTATAAATAATATAAAAAAATGAAGCACCAAAAATTGAAATTGATTTTAGTGACCCAACTAATGAAGAAATTAAGAATGTAATTGATAATTTTTATTACAAGAATTTATATAAAGAATACGACAGAACTAAGGATGATGGCAAACACGGATTTGATTTTCTTGATGATGGTTATACAGATTTAGGTGTTATTTCAATGCAAAATAATGAACCAGACTATAATGAACCTTGAGATGAAGATGATGAACCAGGTGAATTAAGTTTTACAAATGATGAAAATATGAAGATTAAAACAGAAAGCGAAAAAAGTTTTGATAAAAAAACTTATGACCCTAAAAAAGATGATGGAAAGAATCAAAATTTTGACTTTTCTATTGATGATAATAATAAGGATTTAATTGTTTCCAAATCAGAAGGGAGACCATGACAAGAATTGCCTGATCATAATGTTCCCTGGATTTCTGATGATGAGGAAGGCAAAGATAATTCTAAACAAGATTCAAAATCACAAATGATGTCTCCAAACTTAAAGAAAACAGAAGCTGAAAAACAACCTATAGATTTTACAGAGCTTGCCAATTTATTCTTAAAAGGAATAGAAGGTAAGGGTCCAATCATTATATTTGAACCAAGATCGATAAAAAACTAAAATAAAATATTGAAATTTATAATCAATCTAATAAAGCACGAGGAGTTATTTTAGGTTTAACTTCTTGTGCTTTTGTGATATTTAGGATGATTTGCTAACCTATTTTTTGCCTTATTAGACACAAATTTTGCCAAAACAAAAAAAAAAAAAAA
>NZ_JBSQBA010000014.1:0-7320 GCF_053851655.1 Mycoplasma sp. 327 | reverse complement strand
ATTTTAAACCATAAGTTTATTTACGGGTGGATCTTATATGATAATTATATATATAGTACGCAAAAAAAATGACTTTTGATATGTACCCTCTTTACTGGACAAATAAAAACCAGTAAGGAGGGTTATTTTTATGCGCTATGATTATGAATTTAAAAGAAAGTGTGTTGAAATGTATCGACAAGGTATATCCCCAGACACGCCTGATGGTCTTTCAAAAAAATTATTTAGAAACACAGTTCGAAAATGGGTCAGAATCGAAGATGCACGTGGACCTGAAGCATTAAAGCACAAATTACAAAATAAAGCTTGGTCTTCAGAAGAAAAGCATGAGTTAGTATCTCGAGTGCTTGCAGGAAATTTGATTAGTTCTGTTGCGATTAATGCAGGAATAAGTGAAGGAATTCTATATCAATGGGTTCGCAAATATGAAATTTATGGATATAATGGTCTTATCGATAAAAAGAAAGGGCATAAATCAAGGAATCCAGATATGAAAAAGATTAATTATAACAATCGCATAAAACTTGAAGAATCCGAATACGAAGAATTAATTCGTTTAAGAGCAGAAAATGAATATATCAAGGCAGAAAACGAAGTAATAAAAAAGAGATCGCCTTGAGAGAAGAAATGAAAGCTGCACTACTCAAGGCGAAAAATCAGCACTCATCAAAGAACTCCGTGAAAAAGGATATCAATTAAAACATCTTCTTAAAGCTACCCGAATGGCAAAATCAACTTATTACTTTGAGATAAATAAGGTAGATGTTGTAGAATTAAGAAACGAAGAATTATTAAATGAAATCAAAGATATCTTTAATGAACATAAAGGAAGATATGGGGTAAGGCGTATTCACCAGGAACTTTTAAAAAGAGGTTATCAGGTTAATCATAAAAGAGTTCAACGTCTTATGCATAAAGCATCTCTATTAGGAAAGTGACCAAAAGAGAAGTATCATTCTTACATGGGAGAAGTTGGAAAGATTGTTGATAATGCAATAGACAGAGACTTTCGTACAACTGCGCCTTTGCAGAAATGGACTACAGATGTATCACAATTTAACTTCTCATGGGGTAAATGTTACTTGTCCCCTATATTAGATATGCACAAATGAAGTTGTGTCATATAACTTAGCATTACATCCAAACTTAGAACGGGTGAAGAGAATGTTGGACAATGCATTTGATAAGTTCTCAAATGTAGAAGGCTTAATATTTCACTCTGATCAAGGGTGGCAGTATCAACATGCTTATTATAGAAACAGATTAAAAGAAAAAGGGATTATTCAATCAATGTCTAGAAAGGGAAACTGTTATGACAATTGTATTATGGAGACTTTCTTTGGCAGAATGAAAAATGAGATGTATTATGGTTTTGAAAAAGACTTTGAATCTTTCCAATCTTTTTCAAAAGCTGTAGATGAATATATGGATTATTATAACAATAAAAGAATTCAGGCAAAAACAAAATGGATGGCTCCTGTAAAATACAGGAAAACATCCATTTGTGTTGCCTAGTTAATAAATATGTGTCCAGGATTCTGAGTACATATCATTTTTTGATAATTAAAGCTTATTTTTTAGCTTGTTTTCTTTCTTTCGGAGTTAATATCATTTCGAAATTCACAATAGAGTTATTTTTACTTCTTCTTTTTTCAATTAACAATAATATGACCTTATGAACAAAATAAATAGGAATAATAATTAATGGAAGGCCAAGCCCATAAGCAAGCAATGTCGGTGATGATGAAATATCCTCATATCCCTTAAATGCTATTGTTATTTTTTGAACAAGGGCAACAAGCAATAAAAATGACAATGAGAAGATAACAGATGCATAAACCTTTCAATAATATAGTGGATTTGAAAGAATTATTGGTTTTTTAGACATTAAATTAACGGAGTTAAAAGCTGACGTAATACCAAGAATTAAAAAGGCAATAGTTGAAGCGGCACTAATTATTTGATCAGGCCCAAGACCCTGATTATAAGCTCATAAAGCACCCAAATAATAGCCAATCATTGATATAATACCTATTAAGATGCCCTGCCATAAAATATTTATACCCATTTTATTAGCAAATATTGACTCATATTTTGAAAGAGGACGTCGATTCATATAATCCTCTTTTGTATCTTGTAGTCCTAAAGCGATGGCCGGAAAACCATGGGTAAATAAGTTAATTCATAAAAGTTGTGTCGCTGATAAAATATATATTTCTTTATTCTTCAAAACATCTCAATTATGAAATACAGCCTTAAATATCAACAATCCAAGAAAAACTAATATAATTTCAGCAACAGAAGTAATTAGCAAATTCTGAATTACATTTTTTATTTTTTGATATATTGAACGACCGTTTTTTACTGCTGAAACAATTGTCGTAAAATTATCATCAGCTAGTATCATATTGGCTGCTTGCTTTGAGGCTTCTGTACCAGTAATACCCATAGCGCAGCCAATATCAGATGCCTTTAAGGCAGGAGCATCATTGACTCCATCGCCGGTCATTGCTACAACTTGATTTCTTTTTTGTCAAGCATTTACAATTCTAAGTTTATCTTCTGGTTTAACGCGAGCATAAACTGAGTATTTCTCAATATTTTGGCTTAATTCTTGATCGCTAATTTTATCTAACTCTATACCAGTTATTGCTAAATCTCCTTCATTAAAAATATTTAATTTTTTAGCAATTGAAATAGCTGTATTTATATTATCACCAGTAATCATTACTGGTTTGATACCAGCTTGTCGACAAATTGAAATTGCGTCTCTTGTCTCTTCTCTAGGAGGATCAATCATAGCAACTAAACCTTCAAAATTTAAATTATTCTCTAGAAAATCAAGTTGATCACTATTATTCTTAGCTAGCAATTCCTCTAAAGATGATTTACTTATTTCTTTAGATGCAACCGCCAATACTCGGTATGACTCATTTGACCATTGATTATTAATATGAAAAATGCTATTTTTTTCATAAATAGTTGTTAATGTTCTATTAACTAAAACATCAGGTGCACCTTTAACGATAACTATATATTTATCGCCAATCTTATTGATAGTAGTCATCAATTTACGATCAGAATCAAATGGTCAAACATGAATACGCTTGTATTGTGATTCAAGTTTAGCCTTGGTCATAAATTTTGAATGCTTATATAATTCATATAAAAACGATGACTCTGTAGGATCGCCAACAACCTTAAATTCTCCATTATCTAGTGATAAATTTGCCTCTGAACAAAGTGAACCGTACTCAATAATTTTTAGATATTTTTCATTCATCGATGTATCACTGAGTTTTTTATTATCTGAACTAAAAATGTCAACAATTGTCATTTTATTTTGAGTTAAGGTACCTGTTTTATCAGAACAAATAACTGCACAGCTGCCAAGAGATTCAACTGCCATCAAATCCTTGACAATTGCTTGTTTCTTAGCCATTCTTTGAACTCCTATTGCCAAAATAATTGAAGTAAATGCAATTAAACCTTCAGGAATGGCGGCGACGGCTAGCGAAACTCCGTTAACAATAACTGTACTTCAAAAGGTCATTTCCTTATACAAAGAAGGGCTTGAGACAGCAAACAAAATTTGTGCTAGCATGCTACATAAAAATAATCCAAGTCCTACATATCCAAATATTTTTCCTAATTTGTTAATTTTAATTTGTAGCGGACTCATAGCCTCTTTTTGATTACTTACAAGTGATGAAATTTTACCAAGCTCGGTTTGTTGTCCAATAGCACTAACGACATAATAACCAGTTCCGCTAGCAATAATTGAAGATGAATATAACATAAATTTACGATCAGCTAAAGGTAAATCTAAATTCCTCTTGAAATTATAATCTTTTATTGCCGGTTCACTTTCGCCCGTCAGCGAGGATTCGATTGACGATAAATTCGAAGAAAATAATAAATAACCATCAGCAGGCACCACATCGCCAGCTTCTAGCAATATAACATCTCCAATCGTAACATCTTTTGAATCTATTGAAATTAATATACCATCACGGATAACTTTGGCCTGCAAGGGATTTAATTTACTTAATGCATCAACAGCCTTTGCACTTTTTATTTCCTGAATTGCACCAACAAGAGAATTTGTTAAGACTACAAACAATATAATTGATGGTTCAATAAATTCAACAACTAATTCTGTATTAAAGTTTCATTGCCTATTAGATGCGCTAATAATTGCAAAAATATATGATAACAATGCAGCAAACAACAAAATAATTACAAGGATATCTTTAAATTGAGTTAAATATGTAAAAAAAGGATTTATTTTCTTTGTTTTTTTTAATTCATTTAAACCAAATGTTTCCTGGCGATGAGCAGCTTCAGCTGAAGTTAACCCTTCTTTTATCCTAGTATCTAACATATCATCATTAATTTCTGGGTATTTTTCGATCTTTTCTTTTTTCATAAGTTACCTTTTTATTTTACAAAACAGTGGAAATAATTTTATTGATATATTTTTAAAATTTTACATTATTTTTATAGTTTTTAAGGGGAGTAAAAAAAATAATGAATCCGTTTTAATAAAATACAAAAAAATAAAAACCAGCACTTTAAAATAAGTGCTAGTTTTTATTTTTTTGGAATTAACGAGCTGTTTCAAATGTATTAATAACTAAATTATTTAATTCATTTGCTTCTTTAGCTAATTCTAATCTGCATGGGCAGTAATATTCCGCTTCACATTCACAGTATTGACCAGCAAGAATTTTTGATAATTTTTCTCTTCTTCATAGAGCTAATTGTTTTTCAATAGGTGTTGAAGCAAAGAAAATTACCATATATAGAACAAATAACGCTGATGTTGCACCATATCCAACTAAGTCAGAAACAAAGTTTGCCTTATCAGTTCCTTGAGCTGTGAAGTATTTAGCAAGTGTCAATCCAAGTGAAACAAATGGATCTAACATGTAGAATACTAATGTTGTTATAACCATAACAACAGCAATAATACCTGCTCATACTGTGTGTTTGTTCTTTTGAACAGCAATAAAGTTTTTCTTTCTGTTTTCAAGAGCACCAACAACTGCTAATGCAATAAACATAAATGCAAATACAGCCATTCAGTTAGCCATTAAGTCTGAGAATGACAATAATGTACCAATGTCGTATCCGTATCCTGTTCCATAACCAGTGATGTCGATATATGCATACGATCCAATTGCTGTAAATACAACCATAAATGGTAGAGATAATAATAAACAGAATAGAGTTCCAACGATTGGCATTTTACTGTTTTTCATATATCTGTATACTGAAGCAGGAACATAAATTTCCCCTTCTTTAATTAAGTCTTCTACGAAACGAGTTGCTCATAATGAGAATCCATTTAGAATACCTATAACACCAATAGCAATAAATACATTAATTAGACCAAATGCTCAACCATGACCTTTTCCTGCTAATAAATCACCAAAGTCATAGAAACCACCTGACTTAGCACCAAGTGACATAGCTGCAGCAATAACAATGTAAATACCAGTCATTGATAATAGACCAATAACTAAAGCTGCAGGAGTTTTTTCAGGATTCTTCATTTCTGATTGAATACCAGCAGAAACATAGAAACCATCAAATGCAAAGAAGATACCTGCAATTGATCCAAATATACCTAGAACTGGAGTTAATTTTAAGAAGTTTGTAGAATCTTTGTTAAATAATGTTTCCTTAGTAATAGGGGTTCAGATATCTGCATTTCCTTCTTTTACACGTAATCCTAGGAAGATAAATCCAACAATTACGATAGCTACTAATGGGATAAACTTAACTGATGTTATTATTAAGTTTTGAATGTTTCCAGCACGACCACTTAAACCAGCTGAAAATAGCATTCATATTGTTAATACTAGTCCAATAACGAAGTAAATTCATGGAGCAGCATGTGATCCACCAAAGTTTGGAGTTAATCCAAATCCAGAAGCTGCGTCTTGGAATTGAAGTATTACATAATAAGGCATAAAGAAGTATGTAAATGGTAGATATAAGTAAGTCATAAAGAACTTATTAGCCTTATATATGGCTAGCGTGTTAAACGCCTTAGATCAACCAATCATACCTAAGTTGTCATTACGACCTGACGCTACTTCAACTAGAGCAAGAGCTAAAGTAACAACAGCAAAACCGGCAATTAATCATGTCGCTAATGATAGAGCGATATTTCCGGCAGAGTATTCTAGAACTGCTTTAGATCTTAAGAAGATACCAACACCAATCGAACCACCAAGTACGACCATGATTGCTGCAAAGAAACTTATTTTTTTCTTTGTGTCAGAAGTAACAACCATTTGTTCTTCGGCCATCATATATTTCCTTTCATATAAATTAAAAAATAAATAAAATTCGAACTTTAGATACACCAACATTTATATGTCTCTATGTCCCACAAAAGATGTATCCAAATTAATATTATATTGTTTTTTAAAAAATGTTAAAATAATTCACGATAGCAAGGTCTTTTTAATAGAAGTGTTTAATACATTGATTCTATAAAATTAATATTAAGAGGGTATAATGAATAAAATAATTTTTGTAATTGATATGCTAAACGGTTTTTGTAACAAAGGAAAAATGGCAAGCATTCATATCAACAATCTAATCCCAAAGATTGAAAAGTATTTATTTAAAAATAAAAATGAAAAAATGTTATTTGTTTGCGACTCACACAAGGAAAATGACGTAGAAATGAAATCATACCCTTTACATTGTTTAGAAGAAACATGAGAAGCTGAAATAGTAGACGAACTAAAACCATATGTAACCGATGTTATTAAAAAAAACTCAACCAACGCTTTTTTTGCCTTTGTTAAATCAGGTTTAATTGACTTAATTTATAAATATGATGTATTTGAAATCCTAGGATGTTGCACTGATATTTGCATATTGCAATTTGCCCTTACCTTGAAAACATATCTTAATTTTAAGGGTTTAGATAAGGAAATTATCATTTATAAAGAACTTGTTGATACATTTGAAAATGAAAATCATAGTAGAAAAACATATCATGATTTTGCGCTTGAATTAATGAAAAACAGTGGTATAAAAATTAAATAAAGTAGGCCTTTGAGATGCCTACTTTTTTGGATATTTCATTTTTAAAATAATATGGCGGGCAATAAGGGATTTGAACCCTTGCGAGCTATTAACTCCTAACAATTTTCGAGACTGTCCCCTTCGGCCGCTTGGGTAATTGCCCTTTTTTAACAATATAAATTATAAACAAAAAACTATTTAAGCATTTTATTTTAATTCATTAATTAGCGTGAAAAATGAGCCACCGATATTTTGAATTTGTTTAATTAT
>NZ_JBSQBA010000013.1:0-8620 GCF_053851655.1 Mycoplasma sp. 327 | reverse complement strand
ATAATAGTCCTTGAGAGTGAGATGAAGGCGCTGATGAGGTCTCTCCAAATGAACCGGACCATAATCAACCATGGGATGAAGATGATGAACCTAGTCAAATGCAAACTCAACCAAAAACAGAATCTAAACAAAAACAAGAACAAAAAAGTGAATCAACACCTTCTAAAAAAGAAATCATTATAGATGAAAAAAACAAAATAGATGGTCTTTTCAATGCCCATTTAGACTTTTTAAAGGATTACCTACCTAACATTGATATATTTGGTATCCCTGATGGAAAGAAATAATAAAAAATCTGGATTAAATCCAGATTTTATTTATTATATTTTCAACAATTGGTGATGTAGTAATTTACAGCTTTTTGGAGAACTTCCCGGTTTGAGTCATGAGTAATGCGATTCACCATAGCCTCCTCAATTCCAACTCACTCAACTATTTCTATTTCTCCCGGCTTATTTTTTATATCAAAATTTTTTGGTTTTGCTAAAAAAAATATAACATCTTTAGTTGTGTTTTTGAATGGAGAATATGTTGTTTTTTCTTTAAAGCCATCAATGATTTCAATATCAACATTTGTTTCTTCTTTAACTTCTCTTAGTGTTGTTTCGATCTCTGTCTCATTTTTTTCCATATGTCCCTTAGGAAAAGTCCAATGGCCGGCTGTTTGTTGAACAAGCAAAACATATAATTTAGATTCAATATTATTTAACACTACTGCGCCGCATGATTTAACGTATTTCATTTAAGATGCCACCTCTTTTTTTAATTGTAATATTTATTCCCAATATTGTAATTATATTTAAAATTAGAAGAGAATCAAAAATTAACTTGATTATTTTTAAATTCATGAATAAATTAATATTCTTTTCCCTACTATGTAGATTTTTTTGTAAGTAAGCATTTATTATAGCCTGGTGAGTCCCATTGATTAGAAATATTAGCAGAAAAAAAATTAAAATAAAAGCAATTAAAGCAATAACTAGACCAAAAACGGTTTTTAATAATTTATTATGATTAAGATTTTTTCTTTCCTTAAATATTGGCATATAGCTAAGGCTAGTTAACAACATAATAATATTTGTTAGTGTAATTATAGCTAATATTCCAATTAATAAATTTTTATTGATGTCTTTTTTTAATAATGCTGAAGCAATTATTTGTATAACGGATGCCAATAGAGCTACTATTACTAATACAAAGAAAGTGTAGAAATTGCGCTTGATTTGTGACTTGATTAGGTTATCAATTTTATTCATATTTATTATTATATATATTAAAATAAATACTTTTTACTATTAGTTAGAACTTAGTAAATGTTTTTTAATTTCAATAATAATAGTTTGTTTTATGTTAACATGATTTTTTTAAAAAAAGAAGTTTTGATAATTTTTGCTTATATAATTTAATACAATAATAGCATAGAATACCTTTGCTTTTTTGATAGACCTTTAACTAAAGGTTATTGTGTTTTTTAAATTTAAAACATTGGTATAAAATATATTATTTATGTTTAGGGAGAGTTCTGTGATCACAAAAAAATATTTAGCTCTATATCGTCAATATCGTCCAAAGACATTTGAGGAAATTTGTGGACAACAACACATAGTAGAGACACTAAAAAATATTATTCATGAAAACAAAATTGGCCATGCCTATCTATTTTGTGGTCCGCATGGTAATGGTAAAACTTCGACAGCAAAGATTTTTGCAAATGCTATTAATTGTATCCACCGTAGCTCAGAAAGTCCATGTTTAGAATGCATTAAATCGATTGATAATAATATTGATATTATTGAAATCGATGCTGCTTCAAATACCGGAATTGAAGATATTCGAGAACTTAAAGAGAAAATCAAACATTTGCCTACAAATGGTAAATATAAAATTTATATTATTGATGAAGTCCATATGTTATCAAAAGCAGCTTTTAATGCTCTTCTAAAAACTCTCGAGGAACCGCCAAAACACGCTATATTTATTTTAGCAACCACTGATCCTCAGAAGATCCCGCTAACAATATTAAGTCGTGTTCAAAGGTTTAACTTTAAAAAGATTGATAAAAAAGTATTATTTAATCAGCTTGTTAATATCTTTAAGAGAGAAAATATAGTAGCAAAGGATGATGCCATTAAGTTAATTGTTGATTTGGGTAATGGCAGTTTTAGAGACACGTTAAGTATTGCTGATCAAGTTGCTATTTATTGTGCAAATGAAGAAATAACTAAAGAAGCAATAGAAAGGCTCTTTGGAATAGTAGATTTTCAAAATATCTGATACTTAATAAAATGTATATGTGCCAACGAGCATAAGCCTTTAATTAACAAGTTTAATTATTTGGTTGAAAATGGCGCTAGCATTGAAAAAATTGTTCTACAAATATTTAAGGCATTTAAAGACTATATAATTATGAAAAAAACTCATGACGAGTCATTATTAGAGTTTGCTAATAAACAGCAACTTAGTGAACTTGATATTGATGATGAAGCTTTATTTAAATATATAGAATTAATTCAAAGCGCAATAAGAGATTCAAAAAATTCTGATATTCCCAAAGAACTTATTGATCTTTATTTATTAAAGATGTCTTCTTATAAGAAAAATAATTTAAATGATGGGATTATCAAAAAAAATATTGAAGATAATAATTTTTCATTTAATAATAAAGAAAAAGTTCATCAAGATAATTTGAATAATGATTTCCAACTGGTTGATGACGAAAATGTTAATAATGATAATCATAAACAATTTAATTCAATTTTTGATCTTAAAAGCATTTCTAATCAATTTGAAGCTCCTAATGAAATTAGCACACAATCAATCAAAAAAGAGCTCAAAGATGTTGGAATTGAAGAAATAAATGTTGATCAATTGCTTGAAAAAACATCAGAAATTCTTATTGTAGAAACGGCCAAGGAATATGAGAATTCAGATTTATTAAATGATATTATTAGTGCTGAGTATAATGATCTTGCCCCTTCTAAGACTGTCGAAATCCTTAAGGCAGAGTTAGACCAAGATGAGGTTAATTCACTTGTTTTTATTTACCAATACGTGCGAATGAAGATTTATAATTACGATTCCAAGGCTAAGACAGATATTGATACTATGTATTACAATATGATTGAAAGAAGAATTAAGAAGGAACTTGGATATTTGATTCCCTTGTTGACAGATTTTAAAATATTTTATAGTATTGATGACCTCATTGTTTTAAAAGGTGAAGACATTGCAAGGGTTCATCAACTAAATTTAAAAAGAACTAGTCCTGATTTTATTGAGGCTGTTAATAGCATTTTTGGCAGATACACAAATGTTGTTGCAATAACGCGTAACCAGCTTGATAATGCTATAAAATATTGTAAAGAAAATTGAGCAAGCAAAAAAGGTGAAGAAATTAAAATTATTAATTTGCCAAATTTAGATAAGTATAAAAATAAACAAAATCCCAATGTAGAATTTGCTAAGAAATTATTTGGCGATATTGTGAAGACATAAGGAAATTAAAAAAAAGTAAGGAGAATTATTATGAACATTAATGAAATGTTAAAGAATGCAAAGAGAATTCAAGGAGAAATGGAAAAGGATGAGCAAGCTGTTGCTCAACAAAAGTTTGTTGTTGAAAAGCAAGGAATCAAGGTTACAATGAGTGGCCAAAGAAAAATTACAGAGATTATTATAAATGAAGCATTAATAGATCCTGAAGATCCTGAATTAATACAGGATTTAGTTATGCTTGCAGTTAATGAGGCTCTTGAAAAAATTGAAGCTGCATATGATGAAATTGGGGCAAAGTATTCAAATAGCGGGTTACCATTTTAATGAATTTACAACTTAGAGATAAAATCGTTGAAGCTCTAAAGATGATACCTGGTATTTCAAAAAAGCAGGCAGGCAAAATTGTGACTTATTTTCTTGAGGTTAATCCAGAATACACAAGTACATTGTTTTTGGATATTATAGACTTACAAAAGCAAACCAAGAAGTGTACACAATGCTTAGCATATACTACTAAGGATATTTGTGATATTTGCTTAGATAAAAAAAGAGGTAAAAAACTTTTTGTAGTCCAAGATAACAATGATATTGAAAAAATTGAGCAGTTGGACATTGAAAAAGGCAAATATTTTGTTTTTAATGAATATATCAATACTAAACAAATTAGTAATGAAACAACTAAAAAAATCAACCATTTATTAAGTGTAGCATCAAAAAATGATGAAATTATTTTAGCTTTAAATACTGATATAAATGGCCAAATAACAATGAAATTTCTTGAGAAAAAGATACGAGATGAATTAAAAAATAAGGATCTGTATCAGCTATCTGTTGGTATTCCTTTTGGAATGTCAATCGATGCCGCCGATCCGATTTCGTTAAAACAGTCAATATTAAACAAGAAAAAGGTGTAGGAGTATTTATGGGTCGAACAGGTAAATTTATTGCTTTTGAAGGCATGGACGGATCTGGAAAAACAACTATTATTCAAATGTTAAAGAATGATCTTATTAAGGATGGATTAATTGATAATTTTGTATTCACTAGAGAACCAGGATCTGCTTTTTCAAAAGAGGCTGAACACATTCGACAATTAATTCTTGATAATGAAAATTCATTTAGCTCGATGGTTGATGCTTTGCTTTTTGCGACAAGTAGACGCCTAAATCTTGAAAAAGGTATATGGCCTGCCTTGCAGGAAGAAAAACATGTAATTACAGATCGCTATACAACATCATCATATGTTTATCAAGGAGTTTTAGGTGAGGCTGGCTTGGAAAAAGTGGAAATAATTAACCAAATAGCAACAAATAAAACTGAACCTGATTTAATAATATTTTTTGATCTTGAACCTTCTGTATCGGTTGAAAGAATTACTAAGATGCGTGAAGGAATGGATAGATTCGAGACTTCCGATGTATCATATTATTTTTCTTTGCGAGAGGCTTATAATAAGGTTATTGCAAAAAACCGCTCTAGATACCGTGTTATTGATGCAAATTGTTCTATTATTGATTTATATGAGAAAGTTTTAGAAATTCTTAAAAAAGAAAATATTTTATAATGATTGATTTTGTTTTTAAAAAAATAATTGATAACTCTCTCTTAGAGCAAAAATTAGGGCAAGTTTATTTATTTTCATCAAAAAATATTAAAAGTTTTGATGAATATTTTTTATATTTTATTAATAATGTTAATGGTGAATGTTTTGAAAAAATTAGCGACATTAAACTAGGCGATATTTACTTTTATGTGGATGGAAGAAAAAATACAATTGGCAAAGAAAATATTCTTGATGTTATGAATGAAACAACTGAAACATCGTTGTTATCTAAAAATAAGAAAAAAATACTAATAATTGACACTGTCGAAAATGGTACACAGCAATCACTTAATAGTCTCTTAAAGTTTTTAGAAAATCCACCCCAAAACACCGTTGTTTTAATGTCTTGTAATTATATTTCTCAGGTTATAAGTACAATTAAATCACGTGCATTCATTATTGAATTAAATAATACCTTAAATACAAGAGATATTAATGAATTTAAGCCATTTAAGAATTTTTTTGTTCATACAAATAGTGAATATAATGAAGACATTATTCCTATTTTTACAGAATTAAGCAAGTCAATAGTTAATTCCAATAAAGAGCCACAAAAATTATTAGTTAAAATTATTAGTCATTTTAATTATGATAATAAGGAAGTAATCATAAATTTTATGATCATGGCATTTATGGATATATATAAAGTAAAAAAAGGATTTAATGATTTACTAATCTTGAATGATTATAAAATACAACCAACATCATTTGATTATGTTCCTATTTATAAAATATTATGTGTTCTTCAAGAAACTAAAGTAAATCTAAAAAATGCAGCAAACTTTAATCTACAAAAGGCTATTTTATTGTTGAAATTAGAGGAGTTCTATGGAGTTTAAAATTTATATCGTTGGAACCCCCATTGGAAACTTAGAAGATATAACCTTACGCGCTATTAGAATTCTAAATGAAGTCGAAATTATCTTGTGTGAAGATATAAGAGTAAGTAAGAAGTTATTAAATAATTTTAAAATAACAGGCAAAAAATTGATTTCTTATCATAAGTTTAATGAGAAAGAATTGACTCCCCGTGTTATTTCCTATATATTATCTGGAAAAAAAGTTGCTTTAATTTCTGATGCTGGTATGCCTTGCATTTCTGATCCTGGTTTTAATTTAATTAGTGAAGCGAATAAAAATGGAATTTTTGTTGATGTTATAGGGGGAGTTACTGCATTTACTCATGCATTCATAAAATCTAACTTTGGATCTACATTTAACTTTATTGGTTTTTTGAAAGATAAAAGTGGTGAGAGAATTAATCAGTTAAAAAAAATTAATGAGGGTGTTTATGTGGCGTATATATCGCCATATAAGCTAATAAGTACATTAAAAGATTTTGATGAAGTTTTTTCTAAAAAAGTTGATATTTACTTATGCAAAGAGTTAACTAAACTTTTTGAAAAAGATTATCGCGGGACTCCAAATGAAATTATTAAATTATTAGAAAATGAGCCAATTAAAGGCGAATATGTAATTGTCTTTAATATTAAAAAAGAAAAGCATATTAAGATTAATAAATATGCAAAAAAATAAAAACCGGAATTTTCCGGTTTTTAAAAAATTATTTATTAAGAATTAATTCTTTGATTTAGCAATAAATGCATCTAAACGGCTAGCTTTTCTTGCACCATTATTTTGGTGTAAAACACCCTTTGAAACAGCTTTATCAATTTCATGGTGTGCTTTAGCAACTAATTCAGCTGCTTTTTCATCTTGTGATGTTGCTGCTAATTTAGCTTTTTTGATAGCAGTCTTTACAGTTGATTTAATAGCTGAGTTACGTGCGTTAGCTTTTTCGTTAGATAATATTGCTTTTTGTTTTGATTTAATGTTTGCCATTTTTTTGCCTTTCTTGCTAAAAAAAATAATTAGCATACTAATTTTACATAAAAACGCAATATTTTTTTGTATTTAGTTACTATTTTTGTTTTTTGTTACTTTTTTTAATAATTACACATTATTTATTTTAATTTATTAAAATATTTTTATATGAAAAGCCCTAATATGACTGTTTATAGAATAATAAATAAAGAAAAATATTTAATAAAACTTTATTATACTTACGATAATTCCTTTTTGCTATTGCAAGAAAATAATTATTATGTTTTGCAAGGTTCAATTATAAAATTATGCTCGAAGGAATGTTGAAGGTTTGTGGATGAAACAATATTAAAAATAACTCAAAAAATCAATATTGATAATCAATATTTTCTTGGTGTTGATTATAATAAGAAAACATTTTATTACTTAGGCAAAAAAGTTAATTTTAAAATAAGAGAAAATCTTATCATTTTTGATGATAAAAAATTTGAGTCAATAAAAATCTCTAAAAAAATAACTCCTTTATTAGCTGAAACTTATGTAAATGATCAATTGAATAAAAAACTAATTGTTGTATTTAAATTTTATGCTGATGAAGCATATAAAAAAATTGTTGGTGAAGAATACAATCTAAAATTTATTGTTATGAAAAAAAATACTTCATGAGCTTCAATAAATATAAGGACGCATAGGATAAGCATATGCAATAAATTAATTCATTTTAGTGAAGAAATAATAAGATATGTTGCCTATCATGAGGTCTGCCATATAATTCATCCAAATCACTCAAAAGCATTTCGGGATTTGTTAGAATCATTTATCCCCAATTTTCGTGAACTTGATAAAAAACAAAAAAGACACATTTTAGTCTAAGGAGAAATTTATAAATGGAAAAACAAGCTGTGGTGTTGTTGATTGTTATTTACACAATGTTAGCAATAATATTAATCATTGACTTAATTTTTATTATAAGACATTTTAAAAATAAAAAAAGAAGTGAAATGCAAAATGAAGAAAGTGAAATTAATAAAGTTGATCTAAACACCGAAATTAAGAAAATAAGTAGGTTTATACCTAACACGAAATATATAAAGGAAGGTAAATATAGACCTGAAAAATTTGACTCCTTTATTAGTGGTGCCCTAATCATAAATAGCTATGGTCTTTTTGTTATTAAAAATATAAAAGATAATGCTATGCTAGTTGAAGGTGATTATAATAATCGTGAATGGTTTTTGACTACGCCCAAAGCCAAATATTGTATTAATAACTTATTTTGGGATTTGAATAAAAATATTGATAATTTACTTCCTTTACTTCCTAATAATCTTCCAGTGATTGGCATTTTAATATTTGAAGATATCGATAAAATTGATATTAATAATTATCCAGGATATTTAGGCTTCTCTAAACTCAAAGATTTATCAAGTTTTATGAATGATGCAAAGCGCCAATTAAAGCCTATAATAACTCCTGAAAATGTTGAAAAAATTGTTGAATTATTAAATAATAAACGTCTTGAATTTTAGTTTGATGTTCTTATAAGAAGTATTGCTAAAACATTGCTTGTTTATTGAAAATGATTGCTTTTTTAGTATTTAGTATCTTAAAAAAATAAAAATTGTTTATATAAATGAATTAAATCGTTAAATTGCAACAAAAATGAGCCACCTAACATATATAGTAAAATGTTATAGG
>NZ_JBSQBA010000012.1:0-13020 GCF_053851655.1 Mycoplasma sp. 327 | reverse complement strand
CGGCGAAAACTACGATGCATTAAAGAATTTAATAATGATTGAGAGAGAGAGAGAGCTGCCTTCGCTTAATAAATATGATTTAATTTATATTGACCCTCCTTATAATACCGAATCAACCAAAGATGATGGAAACAGCATTGCGGACAATAATGAAGATGTTAAGGCAAAAAAATTCATTTACCGTGATAAATATTCTCGCAATGGTTGACTTAATTTAATGAATGAAAGATTACAATTAGCAAAAGAACTTCTGAAAGATGATGGAGTTATTTTTGTTTCTATTGATGATGCTGAACAAGCTTATTTAAAAGTTTTGATGGATGAAATTTTTGGCGAGGAGAATTTTATCGTCTCATTTATATGAGAAAGAACAAATCATACAAATCAAGGAAATAGTGGCAAGAAAGTTTTTAGAAATAGCGAGTATATACACGTATATTCTAAAAATGTTTTGTTATTAGATTATTTTAACGAAGGAATTAAATTTGATTTTGATTCAGCACCTCTAAAAAATAACTCTAATAAAGAGACAGAACTTGTATTTAAAGCAAATCAAATATTCATAAAAGAAGATAATATGTTTAATTTTGAAGAATTAAGAATAAGAATAAAAAGTCGTTGAAGTCAGGAAAGAGTAAATAAAGAATTTGACAAAGGAACAAAATTCTTCTTAACTAATAAAAAAGAGCAAACCGTTAGAGTTATGTATGGGGAAGATAAACAAGGTTTTATCGTTCCTAAGTCATTATTAAATACTTCTAAATTATTTTTAGAAAAATATAACAAAGCAACTACTGAACACGGTACAAAAGAATTGAACAGCTTAATTGATTCAAATTTATTCCTATACCCAAAACCAAAAGAATTGATAATGTATTTGATTTCCTTAATTAAAAGTAAAAACATCAGAGTGTTGGATTTCTTCGCCGGATCAGGAACAACAGCTCATGCGGTTTTAGAATTAAATCGCGAAGATGGTGGCAATAGAAGCTTCACTCTTGTTACAAACAACGAAAATAACATCGGTATAGATGTAAACTATGAAAGACTTTATAGAATAAACCACGGGGTTGGTACTAAAAATGAAACTTTTGATTGAATAAAGAAAAACGAACCATATAAAGCAAATTTAAATGTCTTTAACATCAAATACTATGACATAAGTCCAACAAACAAAGATATTAATATTGAAGACTTAGCTAATAAATTAATTGACGTATTAAAAGAGTTTGGAATAACTTCAATAGATAAAAACAATCAACAACAATATATTAATCTATTAAATGATTTATCATCTTTAAAACCAGAGAAAAGAGAAGATAATGAATCTAACTAATTCTCAAGAAAAAGTTATTAATACTTTAATTAATAAAACCATAAATAGCTTAGAAGAAAACGAGCAAAATTCTGTTTATTTTAAAGCCCCAACCGGGTCTGGTAAAACATTTATGATGATTAACTATATTGATAAATTAATTGAATGAAATAAGTTTAATTTTAATCAAAATTTAGTTTTTGTTATTGCAACATTATCGAGTGCCGAGCTGCCAAAACAAATGGAAGAAAACTTCAATGAGTATAAACAATATTTAATAAATAACGATTTAAAAATTACAAGAATTGAAAGCCCTTCAAATATTAATAAAAATTCTAAAGTAGAAAAAAATTATCAGTTTTTTGCTAAACCAAATAATGTTTATATCATGGGCGGAGCATCATTTAAAGCTAACTCAATTTTAAGAGAGCAACATGCTATTGAGGCTTTTTTAGATGAAATAAAGCTGAATGACTATAAATTAATTTATATTCGTGATGAAGCTCACATTGGCGCCGATACTTCTAAAAATAAAAAAGATGAAATTTCATTTGAACAAAATATGCAATTAAGGGCTAATTTTGTTATAAAAATGACAGCAACTCCAACTGATTTAAGTTTAGATCTTATTGAGCTAAGCGAAAAAGATCTATTTAACGATAAAATCAGATTATTAAAAGGTGAAAAAATTTTTAATGAAGGTATTGAAGATAATAACGACATTGCTTATATCGATAACGATATTATTCTCGAACAAGCCTGTTTAAAATTTAAAGATATTAAAAGACAATATAATGACAATAAAAATGAACCTGGTTTAGTCGGCATTAATGCCGCCATGTTAATTCAAGTTGATAACGCTAGCACAGACCCTGAAAAAGAAAAAATATTCAACGAAACGATTGATTTAATAATAAAAAAATTAGAAAAATATTCTTTATCCTGAGTAAAGTATTTTGATCAAAATGATAAAGAATCAAATCTTAGACAAAAAGATAATTTCTCACTTAGAGATATATCTAAATACAATTCGGACACTGATGTGATAATTTTTAAAGTAGGACCAGCAACTGGTTGAAATATACCGAGAGCATGTATGCTAGTTCAACTTAGAAATGTTTCGTCAAAAACATTAAGCGCACAAACTATCGGAAGAATAAAAAGAAATCCCAATCCCTCTTATGATTTTAGAATTAATTCAATTGCTAATAAATACTACATTTATAGCAATGTTGATAGAGATATAAATGACCAAAAAAGACTAATTTTGAAGCCTGAATTTGAAAAAGAAAAATTTATATACGGATCTCTTATAAACAGTAAATCTAATACTATTTTTAACTTAGAATCTTATGAAAGAAAAATTATTGAGCTATTAAATGGTTATTCATTTAATAGTTTTGAATCAAAATACCTTGCCTATCTAGAAGAGTTTTCTCAAAACAAATTCATAATTGCAAATCAAAAAAAATATGGCAATAAGATTGAAATAACCTCAAAAATACAAAATAAGATTCAGATGGAAATGTTTAATTTAAAAACAATTAAGGCCAATAAAGCATTATTTACGGATAATATAATAAACAAGATAAACTCAATTTATGAAACAAAAATTAAACATATAATGGGCAAAACATTTTTCTGATTTTTAATAGTTAAACATGAAATTAATATTTTTAACGATATTTATAAAATGCATATTAAAAAACAGTTAGAAAACAAAGAAATAAAATATGTCTTAAATACTTCAAAATCACTGCCAAACTATTTAATTGAAGTTAAAAGTGATTATATTAAAAAAACAGATGATAAATTTGCTTATCAAGAAATTAATAAAAATTTTGCAAACATTAATTTACAATCAAAAGCCGAAGAAGCATTTGTAAACGAATTAGAAAAATATATACCAATTTTCCCTAAAATAAAAATTTGAGCAAAGAATCCAGTACATAGTGGAATTAATTTTGAATATATCAATAATTTAGACACGAGTAATAGCTATCCAGATTTTGTTATCGTACACGAAAATCATTATATTTATTTAGAAATTAAAACATACAAAAACGACATAGATAAAGAAAAAACTAAAAAGCTAATTGAAGAATATAGAAAATATATTGAAAATAATAGTAATTTAGATTTTAGACTTACACTAGCTGTTATATTTGCTGATATTAAAGGAAATAATTATTACGCAACTGGCGCAAGTACAATAACAAATCTCAACGACCTATTTTTAAAACAAAATAATAATTGAGATGAAAATGGGCAATTTTTCATAAAGGATGTAAGCGTACAATTTTTGCAATTGCTAATGGAAGGCAAAGAATAATAAAAGTTTCATAAAAAATATTTGCTTTAGCTAATTTCTTATTATTTTGCAATAAATTATTAATATTTTTTGTTTTTGATAATTTAGATAAAATATAAATATAAGCTGTGTTGAAGAATGATTGTTCAAAATAACTTAATTTTGCAAAAAATGATGATCTAATTTTTTACCAAAAATTTGGGCTTAAAATAAAAATAAAAAACCAAGCTTTCTCATTATTTTAGAGCTTGGTTTTTAAAATTTTAAATTATTAAAAGTTCATAACCCTTTCTTTAATTTTGTTAATTTTATTTTTAATAATTTCCTCAATTGAATAAGAATTAAATGGTTCTACTTTTGTTGCGTCAATTAAAAGGGTTTCGCTAACCTCTGCACCCAAGAAATTTCAGATGCCCTCTAGGTAAGAAATGTGACTTGCTCAAGGATATCAATCGCATGGAGCTCCCTGAGAAGCAATTATTTGTACCTTTAAATTAGATAGCAAACCTATTGAGCTACCTTTTTTAGCGTATTTATAAGAAAATGTCTTATTAGCAACACAAATTCGGTCGATAAAATTTTTTAACACTGCCGGAACATTAAAATTTATCATTGGGGCTGAAATAATTAATTTGTTGGTTTTTTTTAAAATATTAATATATTTACCTGATAATTCATCATTAAAAAAATCAGAAAAATTATTTGAGTTCATTGGATGTGTTGCCATTTCAAGTTCGTTTAAATCTAACTCCACAATTTCATCATTTTTGTTAATTTTTTTATATTCCTCAACGAAGCTCTTAGTAATAGCACTTGAAACAGACTTCTCTTTTGATATGGGCGAAGAATATAAAACTAATACATTAGCCATAAAACTCCTTTATTATTTATTTTTTAATATTATATAAGTTTTAATTGCCTTATTTTGAATAAATTTAGTTAAATCAAAAAAACTTGGTTTCCCAAGTTTTTTTGAAATGGTGCGGATGAAGGGAATCGGACCCTCGTATTCAGATTGGCAACCTGATGTTCTACCATTGAACTACATCCGCAACTGGTGCAAGTGATGGGAATCGAACCCACGTAGTTAGCTTGGAAGGCTAAAGTTCTACCATTAAACTACACTCGCAATTAGCGTTATATATTATAAACCATAATTTTTGTTTTATCTAAAAATATTTTTTAATTTGTTTATTTTCAGCCAAACTATATTTTAAAAAATCAGAATATTTATAAAAAACTATTAGTTATAAGAAACTACGACACTTGGGTTTTGGCATTAAAAGAAGTTAAATAATATGTTTATAGTTGTTGATTTATATAGTTTTTTTATATATTTTATTGTATACAATAAAATGTCAATTTAAGCATTTTTGAAAAATAAAATTAATATTATATTTATAATTATCACTATGATTGAAATTAAAAAACTTTGTTATAAATATCCTGGTGCTAAAAAATATGCCTTAGATAATATTAATTTTACAATTGAAGATGGGCAATATGTTGCCATTTTGGGACATAATGGTTCAGGAAAGAGCACTTTTTCAAAACTACTTGCTGCAATTTACAAAGCTTCATCTGGGAAAATTATTATTGATGGTCTAGAAATAAATTCTGAAAATTTGGCGGAAATTAGAAAAAAAATTGGTATTGTTTATCAAAATCCAGATAATCAATTTATAGGCGCTACTGTTGAAGACGATATTGCTTTTGGCTTAGAAAATAAAAAAATGTCATATGATGAAATGAACGTAATTGTAAGAAAATATGCCAATGAAGTAGGAATGGGCAATTTTTTAGATAGGGAACCTCAAAATTTATCGGGAGGTCAAAAGCAAAGAGTAGCCATTGCTTCTACTCTTGCATTAGATCCTAAAATTATTATTTTTGATGAAATAACTTCAATGTTAGACCCTCGAGGCCGCAATGACATTTACAAAATAATTCATGATCTGCATTCCAACACCAATAAAACTTTAATTTCGATCACTCATGATATGGATGAAGCCTTGTTAGCTGATAAGTTAATTGTCTTTTCAGGTGGCCATGTGATAGCTCAAGGAAAACCTATTGAAATTTTAAATAACAAACAAATAATTGAAATTGCAAAAATAGATTCACCTTTTATATACAAACTTAGTGAAATGATTCACGGAATTGAGCCAACATATGACGATAAAAAATTATTGGAGACATTATGCAAATTAAAGTAGACAATATTTCAAAGGAATATAACAAAAAGCTTCCTACATATATTAAGGTGCTAGATGGTGTATCAGTGGAAATTAATGAATCAGAAGCAATTTCAATTATTGGACCAACTGGCTCTGGTAAAACTACATTAATAGAGCATCTTAACGCATTAATATTACCCGATGAAGGTTTACTGCATTTTAGTGATGTCCCTTTGTTTAAGAAAGCCAAAAAGCCATCTAAACCAAAAAAACAAAGTGATGATAATGATGAAACATACCAAGCTAAATTAAATGAATATATAAAGAATTTAGAGAAGTTTCAAAAAACTAAAAAAAGTGATCGTGTTGAAATAGTATATACTGATATTGATATTACCAAAAGTAAAAGAAAAATCAAAAATGTTAAAGCATTAAGAAAGCAAGTTGGAGTTGTATTTCAATTTGCTGAATATCAATTATTTGAATCTACTATTGAAAAAGATATTATTTTTGGGCCCGTTTCAATGGGTATTAAAAAAGACAAAGCTAAGGAATTAGCGGCTAAATATATTGAGATGGTTGGTCTACCAATTGATTATCTTAAAAGAAGCCCCTTTGATTTATCAGGAGGGCAAAAAAGAAGAGTTGCTTTAGCAGGTATTCTTGCTATGGAACCAAGATTTCTTGTTTTAGATGAACCTACTGCTGGTTTGGACCCGCAGGGTGTTGAAGAAATGCTCCAGCTGTTTTATAATTTATATAAGCAAGGCACAACTATTATTATTGTTACACACGATTTAGATAATGCTCTTAAATGAACAAATAGAACCTTATTTGTTAAGGATGGGAAGATTATTAAAGACGGTAATACTTATGATATTCTAAGTGATAATAAACTATTATTAGATAATAATTTAATTCCCACAAAATTATTGTCATATGTAGAAAGGCTAAATAATGCTGGTTTTAATATTGGAAAAGTAACAAATATTGAAGAATTGGCGGATAAAATAAATAACATAATTAAGTGAAAAAAATAAAAAGGAGCTATAAATATGGATAAAACAATTATTGGCAAATATCTCAATATACAGACGCCAATTCATAGACTTGATCCCCGACTGAAATTTTTAGCTAACATACTATTTATAATTTTGTTTTTTATTTCTGAACATTATATTACATTATCAATTTTAGTAATTATTAGTATGGTTTTATATGGTATTTCTACTAAATCAGTAATTTCTATTTTTAAAAAAATTAAGTTTCCTATCTATATTGCTATTTTTCTCCTGGTCATTAATATGCTAACTGTTAAGGGTGCGGTAATGTATTACGAAATTGATAAATATGTTCCTCTTTCAACAGAAACAAATGCTGACGCTTTTGTGATATATCGCGGTAAATTAATAGTTAATGTAGTTTATTTTGCTCCTAACAACGATGTTAATTCGATATTTCAATTGTCATTATTCTCAATTCATCGAACTTTTACAATACTTTTGAGAATTTATGGCGTTGTATTAATAACAACAATTTTGACAGTAACAACAAAACCTGTTTTATTAACGAGAGCAATCAATGATTTGCTATATCCGTTAAAAATATTTAGAGTACCGACTGAAATAATTACGATGATTATATCCATTGCCTTAAGATTTATTCCTACTTTGTTAGAAGAATCAGGAAGAATTATGAAGGCGCAATCAAGCCGAGGAGTAGATTTTAAAAATGGTAATTTTAAGGATAAAATAAAATCTTTCATTGTCCTAATGGTCCCACTTTTTGTTTCATCCTTTAATAAGGCTAATGATTTAGCTGATGCTATGACTTCAAGAGGATATGAACCATATGCAAAAAGAACCTATTATCGTCAATTAGTTCCTAATTGAAGAGATTTGATTGCTACGCTAATATTAATGACTCTAACTGCATTGGTTGTAATATGTGCTATAGACCATATTGCTTTACCATCATGGTGAATTGCTTCATTTCAAAAGGTTTAATATGAATGAAAAAGATTTTGAAACAAGAAAAAAAATACTAGAATTACAACAAAAAATAAGTCAATGAGATAAATATTATTATGATTTTGATAAACCGTTAGTTTCCGATGAAATTTATGATATTGAATTTAATCAATTAAAAAGATTGGAATTGCAATATAAACATCTTTTTTTAAAAGAAGAATTAGAGCAGTCGCCAACCAATAAAATTAATGCTAATGTATCTAAAAATTTTGCTAAGGTTAAGCATGATAAATCAATGCTTTCTTTAAATAAGGCATATACCATTGCAGAAATTCAAAAATTTATTGATAATATTAAAAAAGTAACCTCGCATTTTTCTTTTTTTATTGAACCAAAAATTGACGGGCTCTCAATTTCTATTAAATATAATCAAGGCAAGTTAATGCAAGCAGTGACAAGGGGCAATGGGTTAATTGGCGAAGATGTTACCAATAATGTTTTGCAAATAGATAATATTCCAAAAATAATTAATTATAAAAAGCCCCTTGAGGTTAGAGGTGAAATTTTTCTTCCTATTGATGAGTTTAAGAAAATAAACGAAAAATTGCTTAGTGAAAATAAAACGGCTATGGCTAATCCACGCAATGTTGCTGCTGGTACTTTACGCCAATTGGACCCACAGATTGTGAAAGAAAGAAATCTTTCATCATTCTTATATTATGTTGTTGCACCGGAAAAACATAATATTCAAACTATGTATGAATCATTTGAATTTTTAAAAAAGTTGGGTTTTTGTGTTACAGAGCAATCAATCCTTGTTTCTTCTATTAAAGAAATAGAACAATTTATTGAGGAATTCAAGACTAAAAAGTTATTATTTAACTATGAAACTGATGGCATAGTCATAAAACTTAATGAGCTCAAATTTTATGATAAATTAGGTGAAACAGCAAAATTTCCTCATTCAGCAATTGCTTTTAAATATGAGCCCGATGTTGTTTCCACCATATTAAAAGATATTTTTATTACTGTTGGTCGGACTGGCTTAGTTACATATAACGCTTTATTGCAAGAAGTTGAGTTGTCAGGAACAAAAGTATGTTTTGCAACGCTTAATAATTATGAATTTATTAAAAATCTAGATATAAATATTGGTGATGAAATATACATAAAAAAATCTGGTGAGATTATTCCATGCGTTATAGGTTTGGCTAATAAACATAATTTAGAGAAGCTAGAGCCATTTAAGGTATGCCCATATTGTAATAATGTTTTGCTATTTAATGAAACAGGGTTGGAACAATATTGTTTGAATCAAGATTGCCAAGAAATAAAAGTTAGAAAACTTATTCATTTTGCTTCAAAAGAGGCGCTTGATATTAATTCACTTGGTGAAAAAAATATCATATATTTTTACAAAAATGGTTTTATAAATAATATATTGGATATCTTTAATCTTCATAAACATCGTGATGAATTAATTAAATTGGAAAGATTTGGATATTTGTCAATAAACAAAATTTTAAAATCAATTGAGGATATTAAAACTAAACCACTTGAAAATTTGATATTTGGTTTATCAATCCCATTAGTCGGAAAAAGAACTGCGAATATTATTGCTTCAAAAATTCTAAAACTAGAAAATGCCTTAAATTTTAATTTTGAAGTGTTTAGAGATTTTTATGATTTTGGTGATAAGATTACTAAACAATTAATAGAATGATTCTCCAATGAAGAAAACATAAGTTTAATTAAAAAATTAATTGAACATGGTATAAATCCATCATATGAACAAAAAGCAATAACCAATATCCTAAATAATAAATCTTTTGTTATAACAGGCAAGCTTACAAAACCTAGAAGTTATTTTGAAAAACTAATTGTGGAAAACGGCGGCGAGGTACTTTCGTCTATTTCCGCTAATATAGCCTACCTATTAATTGGCGAAAAGGCAGGAAGCAAGCTATCTAAGGCGCAAAAACTTGGTATAACAATAATTAATGAAGATGATTTAAAATTAATGCTAAATTTATCAAACTCCTAACCTTAGTTGGCTATGGAGTTTTATTTTATAAGCCTTTAATAAGGCTATACTAAATATAAAGCACATTAATCATGATGTATCAAATTTTATGATTATGTTTGATTCACTAATTATGTCAATGAACGTATCAAATCAAAGGATGGTATTTTCAATAATGATATTTATCTTAAAAAATAGAAGTGTAATAATGTAGTTTAAGGAAATAATTGGAATAAACAGAAGTTGAATAAAAAAAGAAAAAATATTATAGTTTTTATTAAAAGTGTGAATTATTAAAGTGGAATAAATATGGGCAATTAAAAATACCGCAATTGTTTTAACAAAATATCCTTGTTTTGTTAAAACAAAAATTGTAATAAATATGGATAGTGTAATCAAAAATGATAAAATGAAAGAGTATGAAAACATTATAAATGGATTGTAAAAAACCATTATTAAACCCGTTATTGCCAATAGCGCAATATTGTTTATTTTTTTGTTAAAAATAATTTTATTTAGATATGCTAATATTAAAAAGATTAAAGACCTTGTTGCACTTACATGAAATTCGATTGATATTAAATAAATAATCAATAGAGGAATAGCGATAAAATCTTCAATAAAATAGCCATTTTTAATTCTTCTAATTATTTTGGATATAAATAGATAAATTAAATTAAAATGAAATCCGCTAATAGTGAAAAAGTGAATAATATTAAGATCACTAAGCTTTTTATATATGTTATTAGCTTGATTATAATTGTTGAAAATGATGATATTAAGATAATCTATAACTGTGTGGTTTTTTGTGTTAAAAATTGATAATTTTTCATTTTTTTTAATAAATTCAATATTTGAATTAGTGAGATTAAAAAATAGCCTATTTGCAACTTCAAACGAGCTTAAATTCTTATTTAAAATAAGTGTTCCTTTGATATGAAATGTATACTCATAGTTGTTCATAAAAGTAATATCTATAATGCTTTTGGTCTTAAAAACTTTAAAATAAGAATCCTTATATTTGAATATTAGATAGGCTTTATATTCTCTAATCATATTTAAATCATTATCTAATTTTATCCCGTCAATTTTTGCAAAAATTGACTGGTAAACTACATAGCTTAAAAAAATAATTGAGCTAAAAATGAAAAATGTAATTCAAAATTTAATATTAAAAAAATTAAAAATGCAAATCATTATTAAAGCTAGTGAAATTAAAATAATTTCAATTCTCAATATTAGTATAAATATTAAAAAAGAACTGATGGACGATATTAATAGAATATCTATATATCTATATTTTCTGTTAATATTTGATAAGTTTTTTCACCAATGCCTGGTAGTTGTAATAAATCATCTCAATTCTTAACATTCCTTTCTTTAATATATTCAAAAACTTTTTTTGCAATGTTTGTTTTAATTCCTAAATTTATTAAAATTTGCAAATCATTGATATCTGTTATCTTTAATTTTTTATTTTTAGTAAAGGGAATAAAAACTCTTTCGTTGTTTTTTAACAACTGTGATTTATTTATCTTTTGTAAATCTGCACCACTTTTTAAAATACTTTCTCTTATTAGATCAAAATAATTTGCTCCATCCTTTAAAGTATATTCGCCCGGATATTCCACTGCACCTTCAATAAAAACAGTTATATAATTACTTTTAAAAGAAGATTTGTTATGATGTCATTTATCTATAATTTCTGTTTTAACTACAACGCCACTAATAAGTACAACTGATGAAATAATAAAAAATGAGGCAGTTAGAATAAATTTCTTTTTGTTTATTTTTAATTTCATAAATCAAATTTTTAATAATACACAAATGTTTTTATCTAATATGGGAAAAAATAAAGAAAGTATTAAGAAAATAAATCAAATCTCATAATAAACAAGCAATATTTAAAGAGAATAAATTTTGACATCTCGAATATTTTTTTCTTTTTAAATCATGTCTTTAAATTTCTTTTTTTCAAAATGAATTTAAAATAAAAATCTAAAATTTGTTTTTTATTTTTCAAAAAATAAAGTTTTGGAAATAAACAGAAACATAATTAATAGCTTAGATAATAGAGAGATAGGATATTTTTTCAATATTGAAATCCGAAATTTTTTTAAGTTTCAACAAAAGATGTCGAAAAATGACTTTTTAACGATTTATCAAGAAAATCAAGGAGTTTGTAAATTAATATAATAACGAAGAAATTGCATTATAAAAAAATGCCCATATTAAGATTTTGTCAAGTCAAATTCTTAATATGAGCTAAACTGTCTGAAAAAATTTTACAAGTTTATTTTGTGCATTTTTAAAACATTTCTCTTGGTCTAAAAAAGGTTTTAAATATTAATAATTATTAAGTAGAACTAATTTTTATTCAATAGTTGTTGCATTATGTCAAACTTCCTGAACATCTTCATCATCTTCAAGTAAGTCGACGAATTTTTCGAGTTGCCCCATTTTTTCTTCATCGATTTCAACCTCGCTATTTGGAATATATGTAACTTCAGCAGTTGAATAGTTATCAATTTTCAGAATCTCATCAAGAGATTGTTTGACTTTTTGAAAATCTGATGGATGGGTAATAATAACATATAAGTCATCTTCAACCTTAAAATCTTCAGCGCCGGCTTCCAAAACGGTAGTCATTACTTCTTCTTCGGAAGCCAATGAAATTGGAAATTCAATTAATCCTTTTTGGTCAAAAACATACGGAACAGTACCTTGTTTTCCTAGCTGTCCATTATATTTATTAAAATAGTGTTTAATGTTAGATGATAAACGGTTAAAGTTGTCGCTTAAACAACTTACTACAAAATTTATACCACCAAAGGCTGTTCCTGAATATAGATATCCTTGAAAGTTAGCGCCTTCCTTTGAACCACCTGAAACTTTCGAGATTGCTTTTTCAATATTTGCTTTGGGCATCGATTTTGCCTTTGCCTTAGCAATTGCTAATTTTAGTGCTGGATTTGAATCTGGATCTGGGCCGCCAATTGTTGCTGCTACAATAATTTCTTTAGAAAATTTTTGAAACATTTGCGCTCTCTTTGAATCCATTGCAGCTTTATGATGTTTGGTAGTTGCTCATTTTGAATGTCCTGACATTTCTTTAATGCTCCAATCTTAAATAAATAAATTGTAAATAATATTAGTTTATTATACCAAAAAACGTTAAATTGCAACAAAAATGAGCCACCTAACATATATAGTAAAATGTTATA
>NZ_JBSQBA010000011.1:0-14022 GCF_053851655.1 Mycoplasma sp. 327 | reverse complement strand
TGTTTTCTAAAACATAAAAATTTTATGATAAACATAGGAAATAAATCAATAGAATACTTTCAATAAACAACTGCCTTCTTGATAGTAAAATCACTAGAAAAAGCTAAAAAGTGCCCTGTTTTAGATGATATTCGTATATATATATATATATATATATAGTATTATTTATATGGAACATTTAATAATGTTATATTTATTTATATATTGAAAGGATATTAAAAATATGAAATTCTGTGGAAAATGTAATAAGCATTTTGATGAATATGTTAAGTTTTGTCCAATTTGCAGCGCAAATCTTTCTAACAATTCTAATAAGCAAGTAAAGAATAATACACAAAACAATATTTTTGCGATTCTTGGATTGGTTTTTGCGTTTTTTATTCCTTTATTAGGTTTGGCTTTTAGTATTGTTGGTCTTGTACAATCTAAGAATCTTGGAGGATCTGGTAAAGGATTGGCGATAGGTGGTATTGTTGTTTCATTAATATTACCAATTTTAATTATTTCATTAATTTTTGGTCTCGCCTCACATGCAGCTGCTGCTGCTAGCCTGCCTTTTTATAATATTTAATGAAAATTTTAAAATATTTGGATATTTGTCCAAATATTTTTAATTATTGTTTTGTAGTTTAAACTTGTTTTGGTTATAAAAACTTCTAAAAGCTTAAGTTGTAGCAAAAAAAAAAAAAAAAAAAATTATTTTTTAAATTCTATAATAGATCCAGTTTCAAATATTTCGCCATCAATTTGCGAAAAATCATTGGTTATATTTTCGATTTTGATTTCATTGCCAAATATTTGTTCAACGTTTTTTATTGCAGTATGCATTCCTGAGTAGACTAGCATAAAAGCACCGAGAAGTTTTGTAATTGCTAAATCATGCACGACAATAACACATAATTTATCAGATAGTATATCAGCATTTGGAGCAATTTTCATTCCTCCGCCATAATAAGGCCCATTCATTACTGAAACAAGATTTATGTTATTAAAAAAATACTCTTTTTTATCAACAGTAATCTTTATGTTGTTTAATCTCTTATATTTTTTTAAACATTCAATTGTTGTTCGAAAAAAAGAACCCCTTGCACCTGACTTCTTTTTTTCATTAACAGTTTTAGCAATTAGAGCATCAATTCCAAAACCAGTTCCATTCAAGAAATATCTATATGTATTACCTGACTTAATTATTGGCAATTTTTCAATAAACTCATTAATTTTGTAAAGATGTCGCGATTTTTTTTCTGGTTTATGGTGGACCTTAACATTTCGCACAAAATCATTTCCCGTACCCGCCTTATATGCATATATTTCTGGTTTAGCACACGATTGTTTTAAAGTGTTAATAATATGTGTTAGAGTACCATCACCACCAATGATTATAATTTTATCCTCGTTAGTAAGGCGGTCTAGCAGGGAATTGTTATTATTGCTACTTGCTACATTGATAATTTTTAAGGAATCCTCGTTCATTATTTTGACGATTTTGGAAACAATATTGAATATTTTCGATTGATTTCTACCTGTTTTTGATAATGAGTTATATAAAACGTATAGCATGGAAGTATTATATAATAATATCATTAGAAAAAAGTATTAAAAATCCATTTTAAACTTATAATTATAAAAATATGACGAATCCTAAAATTAGAAACTTTGCAATAATTGCACATATTGACCATGGAAAAAGTACATTAGCAGATCGTATTTTGGAACAAACTAATACAATTACAATGCGTGAATCAAAACCTCAAATTCTAGATTCGATGGATCTGGAGCAGGAAAGAGGGATTACTATTAAATTAAATGCTGTTCAGATTAAATATAAGGATTATATTTTTCATTTGATCGATACACCTGGTCATGTTGATTTTACCTATGAAGTAAGTAGGAGTCTAGCAGCCTGTGAGGGGGCTATTTTATTAGTTGATGCAACACAAGGTATTCAAGCACAAACATTAGCTAACGTTTATTTAGCCATTGAAAATAATCTTGAGATAATACCGGTTATAAACAAGATTGACTTAATCAGTTCAGAACCGGAAAGAGTTAAGAAAGAAATCGAAAGTATAATTGGCATTGATGCAAGTGATGCAATTTTAATTTCAGCTAAAACAGGAAAGAATATCGATAATGTTATTGAAGCAATTATTGAAAGAATACCTGCTCCCAAAGAAGCTGATCCCAACAAGCCTCTTAAAGGTTTGATATTTGATAGTTATTTTGATAATTATCGAGGGGTTGTTATCTATACGCGTATTTTTAATGGTGAAGTAAGACCAGGTGATACCATTTACTTTATGCAAACCAAAAAATCATATATGGTTACAGAATTAGGTGTTAAGAATCCTTATGAAGAAAAAAGAGATAAACTTTCTGCCGGTGAAGTTGGTTGGATCACTGCATCAATTAGGGATGTTAAGGATGTCGCTGTTGGTGACACTATAACTTTGTTAGATAATCCTGTCGATTATCCTCTTGCTGGATATAAAAAAATGAAGCCTGTTGTTTATACTGGATTCTTCCCCGTTGATAACAGGGATTATAACGCCTTAAAGGACGCTTTAGAAAAAATTAGTCTTTCTGATTCTTCAATAATATGAGAACCCGAAACCTCAAAGGCCCTTGGATTTGGCTTTAGAATTGGTTTTCTTGGTCTATTACATATGGACGTTTTACAAGAAAGACTTGAAAGAGAATTTAATATTGATATATTAGCAACTGCCCCTTCTGTGGAATTTGTTGTTACTCTAACAAATGGTGAGGTTGAATATATTACCAATCCTTCATTATTTCCTGATCGTAGTTATATTAAAACTATTGAGGAACCATATATCCGAGCATCAATTATGTTAACTGAGGAATATATTGGGTCTATTATGGAACTTTGTCAATCAAAAAGAGGGAAGTATATTAATATTGAGTATTTAGATGAAAAAAGAAGACGTTTAATATATGAACTTCCACTAAATGAAACTATATTCGATTTTTTTGATCTAATGAAAAGCTACTCAAAAGGTTATGCTTCTTTTGATTATGAACATATTGGCTTAAGAGAAAGTGATCTTGTTAAGGTAGATATAATGTTGAATGGGGAAAAAATTGACGCTTTAGCGCTAATTGCTCATCGTGATTTCGCATACAATAAAAGTCGTGAATTAGCCGAAAAACTTAAGGAGGTAGTACCAAGAAAAAATTTTGAAATTCCGATTCAGGCGGCGATTGGTGGTAAAATTATCGCAAGAGAAACAATTAAGGCTTATCGTAAGGACGTAACTGCTAAACTTTATGGCGGAGATGTTACAAGACGCCAAAAATTGCTAAAGAAGCAAAAAGAGGGCAAAAAAAGAATGAAACAGATCGGCAGTGTTGAGGTGCCACAAGAAGCTTTTTTAGCAATCTTAAAAACAGATAACAATAAAAAATAGGTCATGAGAAAGGACTGCGCTTTTATGGAATTAAAACCAATTATAACCAATAGTTCTCAAAGTAGCGATGTAGTTGCAAAATATTCTGAAATGTTAACTGTTAATAATATGTCAGGTGCAGAAATCAAGACAAAATCATTAAGTTCCAACATTAAAAAAACTCTCGACCCTGAAGGATTAATACCAAATGGAATATATAAGGTTTTCAGAGCTGAAAAATCATTAAAAAAGTTTAGCATATCAGCTTATTTATTTGTATTTTTTTTGGCATTAATATCTTGCTTATTATTTGCATTTGCACCCTCATTATTTTCTAATTATCTAAGCCAAGATATTAAATTAGTCCCATGAGGGTGATATGTTTCTCCAATCCTATTTGGATTAATATCGTTAGTCTTACTTATTTTGGATGTAATAGACCTGAATGCACTATCTAAGTCTGTTGATGATTATCGTGAAAAAATAAAACAAGGAATTAGTTTTGCTCCACCTTTTATTGCCTCATTGTATGAAAAACTTATGAGAAGACAAGTTAGAATTACATGATTTGTTGTTGCGATTTTATTTTATGTGGGTTTATTTACTCTTGCCTTTTGAGGCCTTAAGGATGCTCAGTGATGAATTCTGAACTTTAAAGATTGAATACGCAAGGCTTTTTCTGACCCAAATTTAGTTATTTATATTCTTTGTGGAATAATGCTTGGGGTTTTACTTTTATTTATTATTGGAACAATCCAAAGAAAAAAAAGAATGGTTGATATTCAAGTTTTTTTTGGTAGTGACGTGATGAGCAATACAGAACTATCAAAAATAAGAGCAGAAGCACATAAGTTTTGAGCTAAAATTTTTTTTATAAGTGTGTTAGTGCTTTTAGTTATACCTATTATAATTTTATTAATTGTTAAAAGAATTATGAAGAGAGGAAGATAAAATATTATGCCTGTATGAGGAATCGTTTTATTAGTAATTTTACCTATCATATTTGGAATTGCTGGTGCTATTTTAGCTATTTTTATAACAAAGAAAAAATTTGAAAAGCAATTAAAAGAAAACCCACCAATCAATGAAAAGATGATTAGAGTTATGTTTCAACAAATGGGTCGCAAGGCTTCTGAAGCGCAAATTAGAAGCGTAATGCGTTCGATGAAACAAGCAAAATAGAGTGTGCCAAATAATGAGCACATTCTATTTTTATTATTTGTTCATGCGTTATGAAATTTTTGTGTTTAATATGCATTATTGATATTTATTATTAAATATTTTTTTGAATGTTATGAGTATAGTTACTAACAACAAACACAATATCAAATCGACATTTTTAAAATATGATAAGTTAGAATATTATTGATATAATTTAAGTTAAATGTAAATAACTTTGGAGGTATATTAGAATGACAAAAATGAAAGCATTTGTTGTGAGGGGGCCAAAGGATTGATCGATAACAGAAGTGGCTATTCCTAAACCCAAATATAAGGAAGTATTAATAAAAATGGAAACAAGCGGAATATGCCATACTGATTTGCATGCAGCTAATGCTGATTGATTAGTAGATCCAAAATATCCACTCATTCCTGGACATGAAGGGATCGGAATTGTTAGTGAACTTGGAGAAGGATGTACAAGACTTAAAGTTGGTGATCGTGTTGGTTTGGCTTGGCTTCATGACACATGCGGCCATTGTGAGTTTTGTTTAACCGGAAGAGAAACTCTATGTCCTAACCAAAATATGACTGCTTATACAAAAGATGGCACATTTGCTGAATATGCTATTGGTCATGAGGATTATGTAGCAATTATTCCTGAAAAATTTGATATTGTTTCTGGCGCGCCAATTATTTGTGCTGGTGTTACAACATATAAGGCTTTAAAGAGAACTAACATTAAACCTAATAATTATGTAGCGGTTATAGGTGTTGGTGGATTAGGGCAACTTGCGATTCAATATGCAAATGCGATGGGATATAAGGCTATTGGAATAGATATTAGCGATGATAAGGTTGACTTAGCATTGAAGAGTAAGGCGGTTGCTGCCTTTAATTCACGAAAAGATCCTGATTTTATAAGTAAAATTATGCAGTTAACAAACGGTGGAGTCCATGCTGTTATCAACACTTCAGTACATCCGACAGCAGCCGAACAAGGAATGGCAATATTACGGCGTGGTGGGCGCCAAGTTTTGGTGGGATTGCCGGCCAAGGATGCTATGGGAAAGGTTGATATTAATGTTTCTATTTTTTGAACTGTTCTGTTAGAAAAAGAATTGGTTGGTTCAATTGTAGGAACTAGACAAGATCTTAAAGAAGCCATTGAATATGCAGCTGAGGGAAAGGTAAAATCAGAAGTTACAAAAATTGTTAAACTTGAAGATGTTGAAGAAATTTTTGAAAAACTTGAAAAAGGCGAATTTCTCGGAAGAGCAGTTATTGATTTTAGAACAAAATAATTTTTTAAAAATATACCAAGTAGAATAATATAAGTCTCTAATACTACTCAATTAATATGAGTAGTATTTTTAAAAAATGAATATAAATGTTAAATTGTAACAAAAATGATCTATCTATTATATATAGTAAAATGTTATCGGTGATTTTATTATGTGCGAAATAGAATTAAACTATTTTCACTTAAATCCTTTCATAAAAAAATTCGGACCCTGAATATTTTTACCTCATTAAACTATATAAATTTTTATTCATTTTTTCTTCTATTATTTTCTTGATGTATTCGCTGGAAATTTAATATTCTGTATTTATGAATACAAAATGTTTTTTAGAGAAGTAATTAAGATTTTTAGCCAATATTTTTCCCAGTACTCCGTTATCTTATAAATATTCTTTATTTACATTTTTTAAAAATAAATCATTTTTTAGCTCGACCGATCTTCTTCATCTTTCGAACTCTACTTTGTGACTTAAGCTGGCGTTTTTTCTATTATTATGTATGAATTCGTAATCTCTTAGAATTGCAAAGCATATATCAATTTTTAGTTGTATTAATAAAAGGAATTTGTATTTGGTTTTATAAAATAAATTTCATTTAATTTTTTGTGATTTTGTAAAAAAATTCATATTGATCAAAACCTTAGAAATAAAAAGTCATCAATCATATGTCTATCAATTAAACACTTGTCAAATTGTTGCATATTTTTAATTTGTTCTAGTCTATACTTGAAAAATATTTTTTGGTTTTATACCCATTCTTTTTCAAATCATTCATATAGTTTAGAAAAATGCTTGTATCAGTCAGTCTTTTGTCAATAATTTTAATACCGTGCTCATTTAGAAAAAGAGCAATATTTTTTATAACAGTAGATTTTTTGCTTGCTCCCATTCCCGAAAATGTAATTCTTAATGTTGTTCTCCTTGAAGTTGCAAAATATAGATATAATGAAATTGAAAAATGCATAATGTTTATGATCAAAGTATCGAAATTTGGAAAGGCAACACCAGAGAAAAACGCAAGGCATATTATGCTTTTTAAACATCATACAATTTACGAATCTTTAAAATCTAACGCCATTATTGTTGAAGCGGCTACTGATATTGAATTTAATGTTGCTAACAGTATAGCAGACACTAATTTATATTTAAAATTTGAGCCAAATTCTAAATAATTTATATTGAATATTTTTCCTAATATATTGTTGGTAAATGGGTTTGAAAAGTAAAATATTACAAAGAAAATTAAAAAATATAACGCAAATAATAGTGACGAATATAATGAACTTCTTGGCTCACTTATTTTGAAATTTTTCTTGATTTTTTTATTAATTAATATCGATATCAATATTGCTATATAAATGAATTATAGAATTCCATCAATGACTAAGCCATTTGCAAATGAAAAGAATGCGTATAAAATTGCATTGAGTATTTCGGTTAAATATACCGTTGTTTTTTTCTTTGCAAATCAATATATTGAAATAACTCCTAAGAACCCCGATAAGGCAACAAAAATATTTGTTATCTTTTTTATAATGAGATAAGAGAGCTCCATATAAATGTTTTGGTGTCAATATTAAATATTGAAAAAATAAAAAGAACCAGTACGATTATGATAAAAAAAGAAATTTTAATTTTTCTTCTATTTTTAATAATTTGTTTCATTTATTTTAAAGGAGGAGTAGGTGCTTAGATTGTTTAATATCTGTATATTGCGGTTAATAATTGTAGTTAAAAAATAATAATAAAAATACAAATACGCCTTAATTTAAGATGTATTTGTATTTTTTTATACTTAAACTGGGAAATAATTTTGAATATTTATATTGAATTTATTTGATTAGTTATTAGTCGAGTTTATCATTGGCTTTGAATAATTCATCATCTAATTTTTGAATTTTTCTTTCTTTTGCCATTTTGTTTAAAATATCAAGAACGTAATTTTTTTGTTGTAGGTTTGAAACTTGTGTTTTAATTCTATTTGATAATTCTCTACAGAAATCATCTAAGCTAATTGTAATATAAGAATTTTCTAATATTGTTATAAATAGATCACGCAATTCATATGGATGGATATCAAAAATTGATCTTTTTGTTTCTTTTGAAAAGCTTTCTCTAAATTTAAAATTGAAATCAGGGAAAGAAGGAACTATGAATAGGTATTCATCTTTGCTACCCAGTCCATATGCTAATTTGCTTGCTAACATTTTAACACCATTTGTTAAACGATCTTCGCGTAGCAATTTTTTAACGATACCTTCATAAGTTTTATAAGGCAATGCACCTGCAACTGAAAATAGTTGAGCAATAATAAGACTTCTTTCTCCTTGATATGATTTTAAAAATTTTAAACTATTCATTTCAATAAATTTATCTAGATCAGGAAATGCTGGGAAAGTTGCTTGTTCATTTTCATGTTCATTTAGCTCTATTGTGAATGATTTTATCATTTCTTCGTTGTCTTCTGATTCGTCAGTCGAATTAGTGTTGTTATATAATTCTTGCAATTTATTTAAAATAATGTTAACTTGTGCATCGGGGTTTTTGAATCAGTCGGTTGATCAAATTCTGTGAATATTTCAACCTCTTGCTTCTAACACTTCCTGTCTTAATCTATCACGATCACGTGTTGTTTTTGAAGAGTGATAGGTTGATCCATCGCATTCTATTCCTAGAATATATTTGTTTGGATTATTTTTATGAACCACTGCTAAATCAATTCTAAATCCTGATGATCCGACTTGTGTTTTTAAAGTCAAACCTTGCTCAGTAAGTTTATCATAAACTTGTTGTTCGAAAAGTGATTCAACACCTCCGCTCGTTTCTTTTAAATCTTCTAAGGTGTTTATTCCGAATTCAGCGTTTTTAATGAATTTTTCAAGAAGTTTAACACCTCTTTGTTCACTTCTGAATCAATTAACTTCATGACTTTTGAATGATGATATAAGAATTAAACCTTTTTTGGCACGAGATATTGCAACATTAAGTCTTTTATATCCGGATTCGCTGTTATTTATTGCTCCAAAGTTTACACTAACTTCACCGTTTGCGTTCCTTTTATTATCTAGCAAGAATAATATGATATCTCTTTCATCACCTTGAACTGTTTCAATGTTTTTAACAAAAAATGCATCTTCTCTATCTTCATCAAAATAAAATTTTAAATGTGGATTATCATGAATGAATTTATCCATTTCTCTTTCAAATTGATTTAAGATTTCGGCGTTAAATACAACAACACCGATTGAATATTTATTTTGATACTTTTCAATAATGTCTTTTATTGTTTTCCTTGCTTCTTCAAATAATGTGTTTGTTTCGCCAATATATTTATTTGGTTTTGCGTAAAGGAATCTTAATCCTTCGATATCATTAGGTTGTTTAGAGTTAGGGAATGTTATTAAGTCTTTATAAATTTCTTTATTTGATGTATAAATTAATTCTTCAAATTTTGAACGATAGTGTCATTTTAGTCTAATTGAGTTAAGGCTAGCTTCAGCTAAATTTAAAAGTGAATCATAGCCATCTGAAAAGTTATCTGTTGAATCCTCGACTTCAAGAAAACCTTCTTCATTTTCTGCTGATGAAAAGAAGTTTGATGGAGGCATTTGTTCTTTATCTCCAACGACTATAACTTGTTTAGCTCTAAATAATGAACTTATAGCACTTTCGGGTCTAATTTGAGATGCCTCGTCAAATATAACTGTATCGAATGTATATTCAACATCTTTAAAGAAGTTACTTACTGTTAGAGGAGAAAGCATTAAACAAGGTTTTATATTTAAAATAAGTTCAAGCGCTTTTTCAAAAAACTTCTTAAAAGGCATAATGGCACGAGTTTTACTGCTTTCTTTTTTAAGCAACATATACTGACTATTAGCAGCGGCGAAGAATAAACTAGATTTAATTCTTTTATCATTTTCTAAAATAATTTTATCTCTTGCCAAAGTATTAGCTTCTTTGTCTTTTTCTTTAAATACATTTACACATTGATTTAGTAAAACTGTATCTGCATTTGAAATTTCAGTTTGAATAATAGTTTTTGTTAGTTTTTCATAGAATTTTCTAAGATAAATGTTTTCAAAATTGCTATCTATATTGTTTGAAATAATGGCTTCAATGAAAGAACTTTGACCTAAATCGGCAAGCCTATTTTTTGCGCTAATGAAACTTATGTAGCTAGTTATTGAATCCATATTTGTCAATAATGTTATTGTTTTAGATAGAAAATCATCTAGTGATACTGTTTTAAAATTTACAATATTATTGTCGAATAAGGAACCAAGAAATTCAATATTTTCACATAGTGTGTTTAAATTATTTATATTTGTCTTTATTGATTCTTTGTTTTGATTATAAGTTTTTACATACGCATTGAATATTGTTAGGATATCATTATTATTTTGTTTAATAAACTCAAGACTGGTTAAAACTTCATTAACTTTATCAATATTGAAGTTGTCTAAATTTAGATTTATTTTGTTTATTAGTTCATTAAATTTTGTGTCCAATTCTTTTATTTCAGCGAATTTTTTAGCTTCATCAAGGGTTCTTAATTTTCACAGATTTTCAGGTTCATATACATTTTGCTTTTTGAAATAACTTCTGTATTGTCTTCACGTTTTTGAAAAAACCCTAAATGGGTTAAATTTGTTTTTGTTAAGTGTTGAATAAACTTCTATAGCATCATTAGTTTCAAAAAATTCTAAATTCTTTCAAATTTTAGATTGGGTTTCGTATTTAGCGGTTTTGTCATTGAACACACTAATAATTTCTTTTAAATTTATTATTTCTAAATCAATACCGCCATTTAAATAGTTTGAAATATCCTTGAAGTTATTATTTTCAATGAAGTTTGCAACAAATTTTATATTTAAAGTATGTTTAGAAAATTCATTATAAAAGTCGTTTGGTTGTGCAAAAATATTCAAGTTTTTGATTCAAGTAGCAATATTTTTTGAATGATCTTTTAAGAAAAATAGTTTTTCCTCAATCTCATCTTTTTCTTTAAATTTAATTGTATCCTTTAATAAACCGTACCATGGATGTTGTTTAAAATTAAAATCTATGTTCTTCAGTGAATGTTCAAATGACTGAATTGTATTCCTAATATTTTCAAAATCTTCACCATTAATAGACATTATATTATTAATACTGAATCTTATGTTTGGGAAGTCATTTAATGAAAAATATTTACCAATATATTCGTAAAGATTTTTGTATTGAGGTTCTCTTTTTCTTAATAAGATTTCTCCATATTTTTCTAAAAATTCTTTGCTTCTTCGATAGTTAGAAATCAATGTTTGAATATTGTTGTCATCGATTTCATATAATCTTGCCTCTTCGATTGATTTATTAATATCTCTTAATATTTCTTTTTTATCGACTTTTGTGTCGTGAATAGGCATCGCATACTTTTCCAATTTAATTTTTTTAAGATTGTTGAAAACGACTTGAAGAGCAGCATTTTTTTCAGCAACAAAAAGAATCTTTTTACCTCTTGTTATAAGTTCGGTAATAATATTTGTAATTGTTTGGGATTTACCTGTTCCGGGAGGTCCTTGTAAGATGAAACTTTTTCCTTCAATGGCATTTTGAATGGCGATTTCTTGTGAAGAATCTGAGTTAAGAATTTTATATTGATTTTGAATATCAATCTTTTGGTTTATATTTGTTTCATTAATATTAGATATATCTGTTGCATCGTCAATTTCAGCGCTGATCATTCTTTTGAAAAATTCACTCTCAGATATTTTTTCAATATTTTGTTCAATATCTTTGTAGATGTATATATTACTAAAATCAAATGTAGATAAATAAATATCTTTTGTAATTTCTCATCTTTTATCGCTAATTTGGCCTAGAATTTTTTCAGCATATTCATCAAACATTTCATTGGCATTATTATTTGAAGGTTCAAATGTAAAGTCAGCATTAAAACTATTTTTCATTTTACGTACTAATGTTTCATTTTGAATAAAATCATTTTCCGCTTTTCTTGTAATTCTTCAACCTGATGTATTGCTATCTTTTTTAATTTCTACTGGATAGAATAATAAAGGAGCGTAATTTGGCTCATATGAAGTTGTTGACTCGTATCACTTCACTAAACCAAATGTCATATAAGCAATATCAATTGAATATTCCTCTCTAAAAGTTCTTGCCTTTTTCTCAATTTTCTTAATTGTTTCTAAAAATATAGACTCACCAAATTCTGGATAAAGTTGATTTTTCTTGATAGTTGTTTGTTGCTCAATATCTTCTAAATTATGTGAATATAAAGCTTCATATCCGTATTGGCTTTCTGTATATTTTCTAACTTGGTCATAAATCGCCAATGGGAATACTTCTTTTTCAGTGTTATTGAACAATTCTAGTAATGAATAAAAGTCAGGATAAACTATTTTTAATTTATTGGGAATGGTCTTTTTTAAAGAGATACCAATATTTAAGGATTTGTTTCTTAAAGTTAAGTCAAGTAATTTTGTTTTTCAATGATTAATATTTTTTATTAGTTTTTCTTTTTTGATATTATCGATCATGTCTTTTAATCCCATTTCTATGTACATTTAATACTGTATTAAATTTAGATTGTTATTGCTGGTTTTATGTTTAAAATACTTTCAATAATGATTTTTTTATACAGCTTAAACTTTTAATGATTTTTATAATTTTATAACTAATTATAAAAATATACAAAAAGTGCTGATTTGCTTAAAAAAACGGCACTTTTTTTACTTTTATGCGTTAAATTGCATGTTAATTCTTAATCAAATCGCAACATTTTTATAGTTTAAAAATGTTTATTAAACTTATGATATTAAATTTATTTTTTAAGCTTTATTCATATTTTGATTGGTTGGTAAACAAAATTTTTTAAACCCACTTTTGCGGACAATAGAATAGAATTAAAAATCTACTTAAAGTATTCAGATAGGTTATTATCCACTTCTTTAATTGCGTTTTTAAACATTGATTTTAAGTGGTTAATTTCTTGTTTTAAATCCGATGTATTTAATTTAAATCTTTCTAAATTTCTAATCAAGTAATTAAACTTGTTCGTAAATGTCGAAACTACTGACTTATGCGTTACGACTATCAAACTCAATTTATAAGTCAAATCGTCTCAAACGTCAAGATTTTTACCTATTAAAAAAATCTCTTGTGAGTTAAAGTTAGTATAAATCACTGCTTGCTTTGTAATGATTTTCCGGAGTTTTGAAAAAAATATTTACCGCTTGAGTTCATACAAAATAAAACTTTTATTTTCTTTGAAAAATTAACTCTATTGCCGTCAATATCAACTGGGCCATAATATTCGTTTAGGTACTTAACTGCACCAAAATGACTTTTGTTTTTAAAATGATAATCAACATACCAACCAGGATCGCCTTCAGTTATTTTTCTAAAACAGTTTTTATCGCTATTTCTTTTTTAATTTTGGAGATATAAAATTAAAGTAATCTATTAATTGGTCTTCAATTTTACTAATTTCTGTTCAATGTTTTATATTCTTTATTTTAAAGCATATGGGATAATTTAATTGAGCAATTTTAAAAGACCTTTCAACAAAAGACTTAAATTGCAAAACACTAGAAGTTTGAACTTTAAAGCCTAAGGATTGCAAATACTCAGTAATAGGTGTACATGAAAACTCTTTTTTCAAAAAATTGTTCTCTTATCGGTCCTTATAATCTGCGGAATTCCATGTGTTCTAAAAAGTTTTTCAAGCAGATTCATATAAGCAATATCGGTTTCCTCTTTAGACACACGGACTGCTAAAAGCCTACTAGTGGCAGGATCAATAGCGTGGTAAGTATGAAAAGTTTCACCCAATCCCATTGTGTCTGGCGTAGCATCGATCCCACGATCATACCTGGAGAAAGATTTTTCCAGGTATTTTTTATTACTGCATTTTTTTCTATTGTTTTAAGATTCTCTAATTTACTATTTATTGCATAATAAAATATTGTTTCTGGAATTGTGTTATTTAAAATATTTTTTGCGTTTCTTTTAGCTTCTTTTCTAGTCGCTTTGTGCGAGTGCTCTGTTGCATAGCCCCTTTTTAAAGTGCGTCTGTAAAGAGTTTTTAAAGAGATTATTGAACCTTTTGTTCTATAATAAATTGCCATAGTAACATTTCTAGTTCTAT
>NZ_JBSQBA010000010.1:0-23706 GCF_053851655.1 Mycoplasma sp. 327 | reverse complement strand
TATAATTAAACAAATTCAAAATATCGGTGGCTCATTTTTCACGCTAATTAATGAATAATATTAGTTTATTATACCAAAAAATGTCCTTATTATAATATAATAAATTAGTATGTACCTAATTAAAGGCAATGAAAATTTTTTGATAAATAAAAAAATTAATGAAATAATAAACAAAGAAAAAACTATTGAAGTGGGTGATATCGAGATAGTTAAATTTTATGATTTTTTTACATTAGAAGAATTATCAGATGCATTAAATAACAATTCCCTTTTTTTAAATAAAAAAATCATTTTATTTAAAAATCCCTTTATATTTAATATAAAAAATAAATATGCTAATGGTTTGTGTATTAATGAGTTTATAAAAATAATTAATGCATCACTAAGTGATGCTAATCTAATTCTTATTTTTACACAGGAAATAAATAAGTATGATAAATCTTTTTTAGCATCAAGAGCTTTTGCATTTATAAATGATAATAGCACTACTATTAATATCGAAAAAATTAGCGATAAGGAATTATTTTCTTTTGTTTATAAAATGATTAAAACAAAAGGCGGAACAATCAAGGATAAGGTCCTTATTGATTTGCTATCAATGTTACCGCATAATCTAGAAATAATAGAATCAGAAATTGATAAATTGCTATTAATAAATAAAGATATAAGCGAAAAAATGGTTAATGATAATAATTATGCAGTATCTAATAATATCGATTTTGCCCTAAGCGAGGCAATGTTAAAATGTCAAGACACAAAAACTATTATAAAAAAGATAAACGAACAGATTAGCTACGGGATTGAGCACAATTATGTGATATCGCAAATATCAGCGATATTGCTTAATGCAAAAACAATTGGAATATTAAAATCAATAAAATTAACTAATGATGAAATAGCAAAAATGCTTAATATTCATATATATCGTGTCAAACTTCACTATGACTTTTTTAATAGAATTGACATTAACACATTAAATCAGTTAATCATTGATTTAGCAAATATTGATCTAGATTTTAAAAAAGGCAACATTTTACCAGATACGCTTATTGATTTATTGAGTATAAAATTATTGAGATTAAGGATTTATTAATGGTTAATTTAGGTAAAAAAATCATCTTATATGAGCTAAAAGTTGAAAATTTTGTTGATACCAATGGAAGCAATTTTGGTGATTTTAAAGGGGTTATGAGCAAATTGGAGTATTTCAAAAATTTAAGTGTTAATGTTATATGCTTTGAAGATATTCTCAAACTATATGAAAATAGATTTGATCTTGGACTAATAAAAAAAAGGTATGGTTCAATCAAGGATTTTGCAAAGCTTGTTGAAACATTTAAAAATAATCAAATTGAAGTAGCTCCAATTATAAATTTAAAAGAAGTAAGACAGGCTTTTGTTAACTGAAATAATATGATGAGTTTATATAATTTGAATTATTATGAGTCAAATAGATACTTAACAAAATTAGATACATATTTAATTAATAAAGAATTTGAAAAAACATCATTATATGAGTTATCTGATTTTATTAAATATTTTGAATCAGTTTTAGGTTTCTACTTGCAACTTAATGTATCAACTGTTATACTTGATAATTTTGAATTTCTTGCTTTTGAAGGCTTAAAGGAGGAAGAAAAATTAAAATTTATTAATGATTTATATAAGATTATCAAGCGTAAAAATAGCAATATTAATGTAATTTTTAAAACTAGTAACAATAACTTCAATCTATATAAAAAGATGCTAATGGTCGACAATAAATGCCTAGATTATTTGTATTTAACTTGAATGTCTGTTATTGGCAATAATGATGCATTAAAAAAACATTTCAAGAATAAAATGAGTTTTAAATCCTTATATAGATTTGTAGCTAATTTTAAAAATCATTCAAATGTGATATTATCATTCGGCTCTGATTTATCAGGTCGTTTCTTTTCTAAATGAGCTAATGAAAAGGCTTACCTAAATGAATCAACAAAAAGTTTCTTTGTATTTTTATATAGTGGCAATCATTCAATAGGTTTTTATTATGGCGATGAAATAGGTGCCTTGCGCGCTAAATTCAACCAACGTTTCACATTTAACAATGAAGATTATAATGAGGAAAAAAGATTTCTCCAATATAAAAATATAAGTTTAAATGAATATCATAAATATAATTGTTATTTCAATAAATGATCATCTTATATTCAAATGCCTTGAAATGGACAAAAAATAAAAAGCAATGAAAATACTAATATTTTTTACCCAATTAATTTAGAAAGTAACAATGTCGAGGAACAAATTATTAATAAAGATAGCACAATAAACTTTGTTTATTTCTTGAATAAACTCTCTTTAAATTCCAAATTTTCTTCTTATTTCATAAAGGGTGTATGAAATATTAAACAAAGTCATGGTATATTTAAATTTAGCAAAAAACTTAACGAACAGAGGATGGTATTGATTACAAATTTGACATCAAAGCATCAGAAGATAACTCCGCTTTATGGTTATAAAATTTTAGCAAGTTCATATGCTAATAAATTCTACTCAGAAATTCCAAAAGAACTCAACCCTTTTGAAGCTTTGATTTTATATAAGACGAAAAACAATTAACATTGTTTTGTAGTTTAGATGATATTAATATATAATTTTTAAAATATAATTAAGGAGAAAAATATGGGTAATGGACAAACTATTGTGTATGTCTTGCTCGCAATTGTTTTAGTACTTATAATTGCTTATATCGCTTGAAAAGTTACAAAAAATAAAAGAGCAAAAAGAAAAGCAGCAAAATTAGAATATAAAAAGAATGCTGAAACATTGGCGTTATATTATGAATATATTATGACTTATAAATATGTCATTGATTTTAGTATGAAACAGTTAGAGAAATTTGGTACAAATGAATCCCAATTTAAAATGGGGCAAATTAAAAACGGTGTAAAAAAAATACTAACCAAATTAATTAATAGAGAGGATTTTGCATATTCTTTCCAAAACGATGAGAAGTATACTCTATTTGTAGAACACGCTGAAAAATTAACAATAACTCAACCAAATTTGTGAACTAAAAAAATTAATGATACATTAGATTTTTTTGAAACTCAGTATATTGGCATTCCAGAAGATAAAAAAAATATAGCATTAGAAGAAAAGACAATTAACGCTATTGAGAGTCAATTTTATGAAGAAGATTAAAGATATTAAAAAAAGCAAAAATAATATCCCACACATAAAAAAATTTGGTATTGCAAATTGACTAACAGTGTTGAGGATAATATTAATGATTCCTTTTATATTTTTAATGTCGTCCGCTTTCTTTTTAATTATTAAACACAATGGAACATTTTGATATGATGGAATTAAAATTGTTGGTAATCAAAAATACTCGATAACTTTATCAATCATATATTGATTAAATGTCTCGATATTTATTATAGCAATGGTGACTGACTTTATTGACGGACATATAGCCCGAAAAACAAAAACTATTTCGCAATTTGGTAAGATTTTTGATCCAATTGCAGATAAGATTGCGACAATAATGATGTTGTTATTTATATCAATAATGAACTACTCGTTCTTACCAATTGTTGTTTTGTTTATCATCCGTGATATTTTAGTTGATGGTGCGAGAGTTTATGCCGTAAAGAAGGACATTAAAGTAGCAGCAAATTGGTGAGGTAAGATTAAAACCATTATTGTCTCACTTGCAATTATTACAATAGCATTTAGTGCACCATGATTTACTAATTTTGATAATGATTTAGGTAAATATGTTTCAAATGATAAATATATTCTTTATGTTAATATCCCTTTAATTGTTGGTCTTATTTTGTCATGGATTAGCGGCATTATATATTTAGTTAAGTATTTGAAGGGAATAACCAAGCAATATCTTGAAGACATTTCGAAAAAAAATAATGACGATATCAAAAATCCTGATATAACAAAAGATAATATTATTATTGAGCCAATCCAAGGTGATAGTATAGAAAATAAAAATATAGAGCAAAAAAATAATTCAGAACAAATATCACATAATTAATCGCTTGTTAATAGTTAGCAATAGCAATGAAAAGTTATGTTATTAAATAATTTTTTAAAAAATAATTAATCATTTTTTTATGTTATCCTTAACATATTAAAAAAAGCAAATTAATAGCAAATTATAATATAATTTATAATTATTTTAAAATACATAATGTTATTTAAAGTATTCAAAAATTAAATATTTTAAAAAAGAAGGAGAAAGTATGCCAAGAGAAGGTTTAACATTAAGATGTGAGTCATGCAAAATGGAAAACTACATCACAAAGAAGAATAAAAAGTTGCATCCAGAAAAAATGGAAGTAACAAAATATTGTCCAAAATGTAATGAACATACAAACCATAAAGAAAAAAAATAAATAGAGTTTAGGAGTTAAAATGCTAAAACAACAAATAACCAAAATTTTCGAAGAATTGAAGCTAGATGCAATTATCTCAGAGGCGCCTCAAACAAGATTATGATATGCTGGTATTCAGACAAGTGATGGTTTTATTGTAATTGAGAAAGAAAAAGCCTTTTTATTTGTAGATGGTAGATATATTGAATATGCAACTAAATTTGCAAAGAATGTTGAAGTTATTTTATTGGAGTCAGGAGAAGAAACACTATCGAATTTTCTAAACAAGAAAAAATATTCTAATGTTGGTATTGAATCAGATTATTTACATGTTCAAACATTTGAATATTTTAAAAAAATGATGCCAAAAGCAAAATTTCATAATGTAAAAGGAAAACAATTTAGAATAATAAAAGACCAAGAAGAATCCGATTACATCCAAGAAGCTTGTTTAATTTCATTGCAAGCATTAGAGGAATTAAAGAAAATTTTAGTTGAAGGCATGACTGAATTAGAAGTATCAAATAAACTTGGATATTTAATGCGCCTTTTTGGTGCTGAAAAAGAAAGCTTTGAAACAATCGTTGCATTTGGTACAAATGCTGCCGAACCTCATCATCATCCAACAAATCGTAAATTGGTTGATGGCGATATTGTTAAAATTGATTTCGGAGCGCAATACAATGGATGAGCTAGCGATATAACAAGAACATTTTTCTTTGGAAAACCCAAGTCAGCTGAATTAGTTTCGATTCTTGATGTTGTTAGCGAAGCTCAAAAACTTGGCCGCGAAGCTGTAAAGCCAGGAATTGAAACATCTGAGATTGATAAAATTTGTCGAGAATATATACAATCAAAAGGATATGGTAAATTCTTTACTCATTCAACTGGCCATGGTGTAGGAATCGATGTACACGAACTACCAGGAGTTGGCAGAAGAACGGGCAATGTGGTATTAGAAGAAGGAATGGTTATCACGGTTGAACCCGGGATTTATGTAAAAGATTTGGGCGGGGCTCGTATTGAAGATACAATCCTTGTTACCAAAAATGGTTCTAAGATCTTAAGCCGCCCTGAAAATTACGAAGAATAATTGAAGTAATTTTAAAAGCAAAGGTTTGTTACCTTTGCTTTTAAAATTTTTTTATTGAGATTTCTTAAAAGTTATTAAAGTTCAACCTTTTGACCATCAATAATTAATTCTACAAGACGAATTGACTGAATATTATGGGTTTTTGAATTAATTCCACTATTTAAAGAAAAATCAAAAGTGAATTTATTATTAAACGAATTTATTCTTTTGTTAGTTAGGGTTAATTTCTGTGATGTAAATTTTTGCGACGATGTTTCGAAGGCGTTAACAACAATTGTTATTGTAGCTATTTTATTAAAATATAAATCATTATTTGTTTCAAATTCAATAGTTAATTTATTATTTTTAAATTTTATAGCATAACTCTTGAAATCAGTATCTTTTATCTTTAAACCGTTTGTTTGTCTGCTAAATTCTTCCTCGCCAATAGTTGCGCTTCCAAAACCCAATAATTCAAATGTTGGCGGTGTTTGGTATTCTTTTGGTACATCAGCCTGTCCAAAAATCTGGCGATTAAAGTCCTCTAATTTAATGTTTTCTTTATCATATCCTAGCAATTCGAATGAAGATGGAACATCTGAAGATTCATTTTTTTTATGTTCTTCATTCTTTTCTTGTTTTTCTTGTGATTTATTATTTGAATCATCTTTAGTTCCTCCGGTATCGGGAGTTGTTTTATCTGGTTTACTCTTATCAGGCATTTCTTGTTGAGGGGTTTTTGTTTCTGGGTTTTCTGGTTTCTTTGGTTCAGCTGGTTTTTCAGGTTTTTCTGGTTTAGCAGGATTTGCACATGATAGAGCTATAACTGGTGTTGCCAAAGCAGGTAAAAATCCTATAAAAAGTAATTTGCTTTTTTTCATTTTTCTCCTTTAAATACTATTTTGATGTAAGTATTTTACATTTTTTTTTTTTTTTTGATAATTCTCATCAAATCAATTAATGATCAATGGTGTTTTTAAATAACGCATAGGGTATAAATGAGTAAATATGGAAGCTAGCAGAATTAAATAAAAATCGGTATTACAGAACAATAAAATAAATTAAAAACATAAATAGTTTCTTTTTTAAATACAAAAAGTAAAAAAATCCATTCAGCGCGTAAATGATGATTTTGTTAGCAAGAAATTAATACATGCTAAGAAATAAGAATAGGCAGAAATACTATCTACTAATTAGAATGTAAATGGTTTTAGCCCTGATGTTACTAATTTAATTAATATTTATCTCAATGAAATTCTTTTAAGATAAAAATTAAAAGAAATAGGCGAGGCACATTGCTATAATGGCGAAGTATGGATTAAATTCTAAAGGTGTTTTCATTGGACTAAGCAATACAAAAGAGGTTGGTTTTGATTATATTCAAAAAAAATAATAAGAGCACATAGATCAAATGATTTTAAATCTATTATGATTGAAGAAGAATATTCGGCTTTTAAGTGTTTAGAAAATATCCTTAGATAAAAAAGGGGGTAAATTTGATAAATATATTTTAATCCTTATTAGTCAAAACCACGAAATATAATAATGCAACTTTGTTGTTAAACAACTAAAAACTAGCCATAAATAAATTTGTGGCATTTCAAAGAACAGATGTTACTTTATTTATTGATAATAAAGAATTTAGAGGTTCAATACTAATGTAATTAGATGAGATACTTCATTTTTCTAGTTTTCCTAATAAAAAAATATCTCCTCCTCTGTAAGATTTGATTGAGACAAATTTTTAGATATATTAAAAAGGTAAGATAAAAAATTGTTAATTGCTTTTGTCATAGAGATAGATATTGTACATTAAGCAAAGATATGGAAACTAAATTTTATAACAATAGATCTTAAATTTTCTCTTTCAAATAGTTTAGCCGAAGGTTTACATTAGAAAATATTAAAATATGTATGCTCACAAAAAAAGAAATGAGATAATTATCAGTACTTTAAATAAAATTGAGTTTAATAAAAACTATGCTCCAAGTTTTAGGCGCATAGTTATAGAATGTGTTGTTTTTAAGAAGCAACTCAAATACTATATTTCTAACAATGTTGTAATTATTGTTTTTTTAGCAAAAAACTATTAAGAAAAATTTGAAATTAGATGTTTAAAATAGGACAGAAAAAAATTTAGATTTAGTCAAAGATAATAGACAAATTACAAAAAGCGATCTTAAAGATATTTTAAAATAAACTAGGCTCTGTGTTATCTAATAATAAAGCAATTTCCTCTTTATAAGGCGCTAAGTCGCCAATGTATGGTGTTTCTAAAATAATGGGTATATTATCAAAATCGGGATCATAAACAAATTTTTTTAAAGTTTCTAAACCAATATACCCCTTTCCAATATTATCATGGCGGTCCTTCTTAGAACCCAGCGGATTTTTTGAATCATTTAAGTGAATAATTTTTATATACTTTAAAAAATCGTTGTCTTTTAAATATTTTTTAAAATTATCATAATCCCTAATATCATATCCAGAATCCCATATATGACATGTGTCAAGGCATATGGCAACTCTATCAGATTTAATTTTCTCAATTATTTCTTTTAATATTTCAAAATTATTACAATAATTACTTCCATTACCAGCCATAGTTTCTAAGGCGATTGTTACATCATTAGTTTTTGCTAAAACTGTTTTTAATGAATAAATTAAGCTACTTTTAGCTTCTTCTTTGCTAAAAGTAGTATGTGCGCCAGGATGCAAAACAATTATTTTAGCCCCTATAAAATTCATTCTTTTAATTTCAGAGATTAAAAAATCAATCGCAAACTTATTTTTTAGCGGGTTTGAAGGATTAATGATATAGGGTGCATGAACAATAATATCATCGGATTTAATTTTATCTGCATAAAATTTATTGTACTCATCATACTTGTAGTATTTTTCTTCAACGCGATAAGGGGATTGATTTGGCCCGAGATAAATCATCATGCAGTTAGCATTATTATGATGTGATTCACGTGCAGCGCCTAATAGATAGTCCGGTTTTGAAAACGAGACATGACTGCCCAACTTAATCATTTTTCACCTCGATTTAATCTAAATTATAACTTTCATTAGCATAGAACTCTTTTAATTGCTTACGTTTTTGCGGATGTCTTAATTTACGCAAAACCTTCGTTTCAATTTGACGAACTTTTTCTTTACTTACCCCTAGTTCTTTAGCAAGTTCATCTAAGGAATGAGGACGATATGATTCTCCGTTTGGGTCAGAAATTCCATATCTTTTTCTTATTAATAATCGATCAGATTCATCTGTTAACGAATTAATCATTTCATTCAAAATGACACTCAATTCTTCTTGACTTGTAAAATTAGTTGGACTAATTACGCTTTCATCCTTAACAAAGTCTGAAAAGCTTGAATTTTCTTCCTTTCCAATATTTTTATCAAGCGAAATAGGGTCAATGTTTATTTTTCTTATATATCTTACCTTATCAGCAGTGAATTCAGGTTCACCAAACTTCTTGGCAATTTCTTCATCTGTAGGAGGATAACCTTGTTCTTGTTGTAATTCTCTCTCAATCTTCAAGACTTTATTGATTGTTTCAACCATATGCACAGGGACCCTTACAGTTCTCGCTTGGTCAGCAACGGCTCTAGTAATTGCTTGTCTAATTCATCAAGTAGCATATGTAGAAAATTTATATCCCTTAGTATGTAAATATTTATCAGCTGCTTTCATGATTCCAGAATTACCCTCTGAAATTAAATCAATAAAGCTCAAACCTCTATTCTTATATTTTTTAGCATTATTGATAACTAGTCTTAAATTTCTTTTAATTAACAAATCGCGTGCTTTTTTATATGCTCATTTGTCACCATTCTCTCTAGCCTTGGCCATTTTTTCAGCTGTTTCTAATTCTTCCTTTGGTGTTAAAAGCTTACCATACTTGCCTATTCATCTCATATATCACTTAACAATATCATTTGTTTCAGTTAATCTGTTTGACAAATTACTATTCTCAGAATTTTTTCTAGCTGAACCAATTTTTATTTCTTCACTATCATAGTTTTTTAATAGTTTTGATGCATCAAATTCATCATTAGATCTTCTGCTTTTTCAATTAACTTCACTATAATCATCATATTCGTTAAGATCATAGTCATATTCTTCATCTTCTTCATCATACGTTTCACTAATTTTGCTTGAAATATATTCATCATCTTCACTAAAGGTTTGATCTTCTTCTGCAGCAGAATTGATGCTATCATTTGGTACCAAGGTGCTATCATCATATTCAAAGTCATAGTCAATATCTTCGTTTTCAGCATCCTCGTCATCAATATCTTTTAACATACTTTCGTTAAATTCTGCATCTTGAACAAAATTTTCGACATCATCGTTATCGCCTTCATCAACACTATTAGAAATAAGATTTTTTTCAAACAATTTAAGCAATAATAAATCTGCTTCTTCATCATCAACATAAAGTTTTTTCTTATAAAGAATATCAAAAACTTCCTCTTGAGATAGGGTTTTAAATTTTTTATCTTTATTTTTCCTTTTAACTACCTCATTTTCAATTACTGAAATAACATAATCTATTGATTTTTCTAAATTATTACTTGTCATCCTGCGCTCCTTTGGTATACATTAAAATCTGCTTTTTTGGTTTCTTTCGATTCTCAACAAACTCATCTACACGATCATATAGATTTTTGATATCTTTTTTCAAATTATCACTTGTGAGAGTTAAATTTTTTATCTGAATTGCTTGTTCTAGATATGATTTATATTCATTTATTAAATCAATGTTATTTGATATTTTTGCTTTATTAAGGTCGGATTCAATTACCGAAACAAGATTGGATTGACTTAGTTCTAAACCTTCCTTGTTCTTTTTGATAATATAACTAATTAATTTTCTTAATATCTTTTGTGAATCATCATCTAAATTAAGATCATGAAATCCATCATTTTTTCATTGTTTGGCAATAAAAGGTTGATTTAATACTAGCAACAAAATTTCCTTTAATAGCATATAATGCCTACTTATTTCTTGTTTTAATATTGTTCTAGCATTAATGAATTTTTTATTTTTTTTATTAATACTTGGTGAATTTGCTTGCTTCGAAACTTCTGGTTGAAGGCTTGCAATATCATTTTTGATAAAAAAGTTATTATCATAATTTTCATTTGTATAAATACTTGGGTGATTTGTGCTATGTTTTTTTTCATTAATTTTATTTTTAAATAATGGATCTGATAAGAAAAGGGGATTAGAATTTTTATAGTAGTTTTCAAATAAATCGGCAGTTAAAATGTTTTCATTAATAAATCTTTCTTTGAGCATTAAAACTAATGAATTATCAATATAATAAACATATTCAAATATCTGCTTAAATATTTCATTTCTCTCAAATGATTGTTTATTGTTTAAAATATTTTGCTTGGCCAGTATTAATAAATATTCGACAATATCAACCTTGTTTTCACACATTTTTTTTAAAGTTAAACCATTATCCAGATTATAAAGTTCATCTGCATCTTTATTTAATGTATTTATAACAAATTTAACATTTAAATTGTATTTTTTTGAATAGTACAATATCATCCTTAAATTCTTTAGTGTTGCATTTTGCCCTGCACTGTCATTATCAAAAAACAATGTAATAGTTTTATTATTTAATAGTTTTAGATGGGCTGGTGATAATGAAGTACCCATAATTGCTACGGCATTTTTGAATCCAGCTTTAAACATGGCTATGCAATCAAATTGCCCCTCTACTAAGTAAACTTCTCTTTTATTATTTATTTCATCTTTTGCATGAAAATAATTAAAAATTACTTCATTTTTTCGAAAAACAATAGTCTCAGAACTATTTAAATATTTAGGGTTTTGTAATCCAGTAATGTCTCTACCTGAAAAAGCAATAATATTGCCTAATTCATCGCATATTGGAAACATTAGACGATCATTAAAAAAATTTTTATTTTCAATAGAAGATAATAATGATGAATTGGATATTTCAAACGAATCAAATTTATGTTCGATAAGAGTTTCATAAATTGACTTGTTTTTTGATGAAAAACCAATTTGAAATTCTTTAATTAAATTATCATTTAGGTTTCTTTTGTGCAGATACTCTATTAATTCGGCGCTTTTTTCAAAAGTAATTTGATATCTAAAAAAATTAAGTGCTACCTTATTGACTTCAAGAATTTTAGAATGTTCAGTTGTGATAGCGGAATTATTCATAAAATTGCCGAATTTGGAAATATCTAGGTTTTGTTTATTGACTAAAAATTTTAGTGCCTCAAAGGATGTTAAATTTTCCTTGTATTGAATAAATTTAATTACATCTCCGCCTTTTCCACATCCAAAACATTTAAATATTCCTTGCTCTGGGCTAACAACAAAAGATGGCGTTTTCTCGCCATGAAAAGGACAACAAGCCTTATAATTCTTCCCTTGCTTCATTAAAGTTAGATATTGCCCAATAATATTAACAATATCACTTTTAGAAATTACATATTCTCAAACACTTTCCTGCAAAATTAATTCCTTTTATTATCTGTTTTCTAATAAATAACTTGTAATTTCACTAATTGGTATTACATCTTGCTTCATTGTGTCTCTATTTCTAATAGTTACAGTATTATTTTTGGTTGTATCAAAATCAACAGTTATGCAAAATGGTGTTCCAATTGCGTCTTGTCGACGGTATCTTCTACCAATAGAACCAGCTTCATCATATGCTATTCTAATATTAGTATTTTCCAATAAATTGTTATAAATTTCCTTGGCTTCCAATGACTGCTTTTTCATTAAAGGTAATATAGCAACTTGATAGGGTGAAATTTTTTTACTTAATTTTAAAATCACTCTTTCTTCTTTATCATCAATTTTTTCGACTGTATAAGCATCGATAATCAATGCAAAAAGCAATCTGTCCAATCCAATTGAAGGTTCAATAACATACGGAATTATTTTGGCCCCATCGTCTTTTAAGTATTCAAGAGATTCACCAGAAAATTTCATATGTTGACTTAAATCATAATTGCCGCGATTAGCAATTCCCAATAACTCGCCTCATCCAAAAGGAAATAAGTATTCAATATCGCTTGTTCCTTTTGAATAGTGACTTAATTCTTCTGCTTCATGTGGTCTTATACGTATATTTTCTTCCTTAAGACCTAATAATAAAACGAGTTTTTTACATTTTTCAATTCAATACTGATAAAAATTATTGCTATCTTTTTCTTCGCAAAAAAATTCTAATTCCATTTGCTCAAATTCTCTTGTTCTAAAAATAAAGTCACGGGGGGTTATTTCATTGCGAAAACTTTTACCTATCTGGCCAATTCCAAAAGGCAATTTAGCTCTTGATGTTCTAGTCAAGTTCTTAAAATTCACAAATATACCTTGTGCGGTTTCAGGTCTTAAAAAGGTTTCAGAAGAACTGTTATCAATTGCTCCCATTTGCGTCTTAAACATCAAATTAAATGGTCTAATTTCTCCTCATTCTGCACTTACGCCATCATATTTTTTAACATTTTTTTTAATGATTTTCTCTAATTCACCAAATGTACATTTTTCGACATTAATTTCAGGAAATAGATCTTTAATAATATGGTCAGCACGGTATCTTTTATTATTAACTTTATTTTCAATTAGAAAATCAGAAAAATTATCAATATGACCACTAGCCTTTCAAACATTCTTATTCATAATAATTTTAGAATCAATTTGATAATTTTTTTCTTTTCTTATAAATTCATTAATTCATATATTTTTGATTTGAGTCATCATAGTAGTTGCTAATGGACCATAATCTCATGTATTCACAACACCACCATATATTTCTGAATTTTGATAAACAAAACCCATATTTTTTAAATGAGCGATAACATCATGAATATTTTTTTTAGTATTATTTGGCATTGTAACCTCATTACATTTTTTATATATTTATATAAAATTAATATACAAATTGTATCATAAAACATAATAAATTAAGTTAAGTTGGCATTTAAATTTTGGACACAGCTATTTTTTGGATTTGCTTATTTCTTCTTTTATTCATTCTAATATTTCGCTATTGATATAACTTATATTTTTATAAATGACAATATTATTAACTTTTCTTTTATTATAGACTGATTTTTTAAAAAAATATTTCCTAAAATGCTTATAAAACTTGTTATACCAAATTTATAAAATGCTTTGATTCCTAATAAATAAAATTTGTATAAAAGCAAAAACATATAGACAATGTTCCCTATAAAAAAATATGTAAATATTACAAAATTATTATTAATTTAATTTCCAGCGTCGTAACATAATAATCAAAAAATCAAAAAAAGACCCCGCAAGCAATAAAAAGCAATAAAAGATATAAAGGGATTTTTTGCTTAGCCACCGTGTGCAAATGGGCATTTTTTTTATCCATAAATGTAAAGCATTCGGCTTTTTATTTTAAGTTTTTTATCAAAAGTAATAATAATAAAATGAGCACAACATAATGGGCAAGTAAGAACAAAAAAATATTCCTATTTTTTAAGTAATCCTAATCCATAATGTTGATTGCTCTTTATAATTTTTTTCTTAATTTATTAGTTTGGTAAAAATGATGGAAAAATGTCGTTGTTATTATCAATATGTGTTTGATTGAAAACAATTCTTTCAGTTCCATCTTTTTTTCAAAAAACAAATGTGTAATACTTTCCTGTACCTAACTTGTTTTCTGGCTTATCAAATTTAAATCTTAAAGGATATTCAACACCAGCTCCTTCATCGGCTTGCGTCGATGCAATTTTTATATTCAAAGGATCCACTAATGTATTATCATTTCTTCCTTTAACTTCTGTGGCAAAGGCTAATCATTCGCCTTTAACACCTTCCACTGGCCGGTGGTGTAATCTGAATGAAAATACACCATCCTTATCTAGAAAATTTTCACTTGTTGCCGCCGCAAATAATAATGTTCTGGTTTTTACTTGACCATTAAATTTTTTAACACCAAAATTAGTAAAATCTAATGTTTGATTTGTTTTTTTATTTTCGTTAATTTTGGGGCCAGCGTCTGGAACTGTATGTTCGCTGTTATTTGTTGGTGCACATGCAACTAATGTTGCAGTGGGTAATATCGGCAACAAAAATAGTGATGCTTTTAGGAATTTATTTTTAATCATATATTCTCCTTTATTGTTTTTTATTTGCTATTAGTTTAATATAAAAAAGTTAGATTTTTTCATTTTTTTTACAAAAATAACAATAAAAATATAAATACAGTTATTTAATTTATGTTAAATATTCCGAATTTCCGTTATATTTTTTTATTTTTAATGTTGCATTTATAATTTGGATCATTATAAAAGGCCACAATTTGATTAATTATTTAATTACATGTTTTTTTAGAAAATAAGTGCTTATATTACTATTGTTTATTAAGTGTTTATTAAAAAAATAAAACTTATTATCTTTCTATCTCTAAAACTTTTATTTATGATTTAAGGATTAAGCATTAGATATTTATAAAAAATTTTATAATTTAATAATTATGTATAAATTTTTTAGCAGTTCTAAAAGTGAAAATTATTTCTCTTTAGATGAAGATACACAAAAACATTTAAAAGTAATCCGGATTAAAAATCAAGATTTTTTAATAAACTTTAATAATGAGTTTTACTTATGTTATTTTGAGTTTCCTAATAAGGCCATAATTAAGAAAAAGTTAAATATAGATAATGAATTAGAAGATGATCTAATAGTAGCAATCCCACTTATAAAACAAAATAATTTTGAAATTGCTTTACAAAAAAGCGTTGAATTAGGAGTAACAAAAATTATTCCTTTTATTTCAGAATACACAGATAAAACTAATATGCAAATAGAAAGCAAAATAAAGAGATTTAAAAAAATAATCCTTGAAGCATCACAACAATCTTTTCGAAATACAATGCCAATATTTGAAAGAGTTATGACCTATGATGAGATTATTAAACTAAATGTTAAAAACAAAATTTTAGCTTATGAAAATGAAAAAGATAAAAGGATAACCAAACGAAAAGGAGATACTCTTCTAATTGTCGGGCCAGAAGGTGGATTTTCATTAAATGAAATAGAATTGGCAAAAAAAGAAAATGTCGAAATCGTTTCATTAACCAAGACAATTTTGCGAGCAGAAACAGCATTAATATATATGATTGCAAAAATGAACTAATGAATTTTTTTTTGCTATAATAGTTTAGTGAAATTTATTTATATTAAGTTATGTATATAAATAATGATCATCAATTTTTAAATATATTTAAAACATGAAAGAGAAAGTATGCGTCAAACAACAATTATTAGAAAAGAAATAGTTGATAAAAAATGATACATCATCGATGCAGCCAACGTACCTTTAGGTAGACTTTCAACTCTTGTTGCTTCAATCCTTCGTGGAAAAAATAAACCAACATTTACTCCAAATGTTGACATGGGCGACAATGTAGTTGTTATTAATGCAAAAGATGTTCTTTTAACAGCTAAAAAAGATGAAAAGAAAATTTACTATCACCACACTGGATATCCTGGTGGTTTAAAACAAATTACTGCTGCAGATTTAAGAGCTAAAAAACCAATTGCTCTAGTTGAAAAAGCAGTTAGAGGTATGTTGCCTCATACAAAATTAGGCCGCAAACAATTTAAAAATCTTTATGTTTATGCAAATGCAGAACATAAGCAAGTATCACAACAACCAACACAAATAGAGGTTAAATAATGGCAGACAAAATTAGATACTATGGCCTAGGACGTCGTAAATCTTCCATTGCTAGAGTTTACTTAATTCCTGGAAAAGGCAATTTTGTAATTAATGGAAAAGAAGCGAAACAATATTTAAATTCAGAAATTTTATTAATGGATGCCTTAAGTCCATTTGGTGTTACCGAAACAACAAATCAATTTGATGTTTTTGCCAATGTAAATGGTGGTGGTTTAACCGGTCAAGCAGGAGCCATTAGATTAGGTATTGCAAGAGCATTATTAGAAGCATCAAATAATGAATATCGTAACAAATTAAAAGATGCTGGATTCTTAACAAGAGACGCTCGTGTTAAGGAACGTAAGAAATTTGGATTGAGAAAAGCAAGAAGAGCAAGACAATTTTCAAAACGTTAATTTTTTTGTGATATACTTATATGGGTTTATCCCATGTTTTTATGCGAGCATAGCTCAGTTGGTTAGAGCACACGACTGATAATCGTGAGGTCGATGGTTCAAGTCCATTTGTTCGCACCATTTCAAGAAATTGACCATAACACGCTAGTCGTGTTTTTATTTTTTTATGATATAATAAAAGCGAATGCCCTATATTGAGGTATTCGTTATTTATTCCTTGGTAGTAATTAAGATTATTGCTAGGTTATGAAAGGAAAAAGATGGTTTCTAAAATTAGAAAAAGCGAATTGGTAAAGCAATTTGGAAGAAATGAAAAAGACACAGGTTACTTGCCTGTACAAATAGCAATATTAACTGAAGATATTGAATCATTAAAAAAACACTTTGCTATTAATAAAAAAGATTTGCACTCAATGCGTGGATTTATGAGAAAAGTTAATCACCGTAAAGCATTGCTAAATCACTTAAAAAACGAAGATTATACATTATACCAATCAACCATTAAATCACTAAATATTAGAAAATAATTTTTTTCTATGTTACTTTTTAAGTAAAAAAATAGTGCTAAAACACCACAGATCTATGTATTTGTGGTGTTTTTTTAAAAATATTAATATGAGCATATTTAATATTAGGTTCATCAAACTCATATTAAGTTAGAAAATTCCTAATTCACAAATTCTAAAATAATTTAAATTATGCATAAAATCATATAAAATCTTTATATACTTACTCAATATAAAATTATAAAATATAAGGAGGGTTTATGAATCCCCAAGAAAAAGAAAAACGTTTAGCACAACTAAGTGAACTTGAGTATAATGTAACGCAAAAAGCATTTACTGAGAGACCTTATATGAATAAATATAATAACCATTATGAAAAAGGCATCTATGTTGATATTGTTGATGGTACAGCATTATTTATATCAGATGATAAATTTAATTCTGGTTGCGGTTGACCAGCATTTTCTAAGCCGATAGATAATAGTCTATTGGTTGAATTGACAGATACTTCGCATGGAATGATTAGAACAGAAGTAAAATCAAAAAACGCCGATTCACATCTAGGTCATGTCTTCAGTGATGGCCCAAGAGATAAAGGTGGATTAAGATATTGTATTAATTCCGCATCTCTTAGTTTTATCCCTTATGAAGAACTTGATGAAAAAGGATATGGTCAATATAAAAAATTATTTAAATAGTTTTTTAATATCGTAGTTTATATTTATAGATTTATAAAAAGTTTGTTTATTTCTAAACCAAACTTTTTTTATTTACCAACATATCATAAAGATTGGATTAAATATTTGTTTAGTGAGTTTTATATTTGCTAATTTTTGCTATATATAGTAAAATTTTTACTATGATTAATATTATTCTATATCAACCTGAAATAAATGCTAATACAGCAAACATAATCCGTACATGTTTCGCTGCTAAAGCCAAGCTTCATATTATAAAACCAATAGCTTTTGACTTACACCCTCATTGATTAAAAAGAAAAGCAGCCGGGCACTTTCTTAGTGAAATTCAACATGAGGTTCATCAATCATATGATGATTTTATTAAAAAATATCCTAGCAAAAATATTTTTTACATAACACGTTATGGTTTAAAAAATTATATCGATATTAAATATGATGAACTGGCACAGAAAGAAGGCGAAATATGAGTTATGTTTGGCACAGAGAGTACAGGGATACCAAAGACAATTATGCAAACTAACATCGATAATTGTTTAAGAATTCCTATGAATCCTAATTGTCGCAGTTTAAATTTAGCTAATTCAGTAGCTATTGTTTTATATGAAATTTTACGACAAACAAACTTTAATGATCTATCAATTTATGAAGTCCAAAAAGGCAAGGATTTTATATTAAAAAAAGAATAGAAAGGAAATAATATGATCCATTGATTTCCTGGCCATATGGCCAAACAATTTAGACTATTGCAAGAAAAACAAAAATTATTTGATTTATTTATTATTGTAATGGATGCTAGATTACCTCGAAGTTCTTTTAATGATGAAATTTTCAAAATAATTAATAACAAACCAGTTTTATTTGTTTTTAATAAGGCGGATAAAACTAATCTTGAAAAACTCAAACCTTTTCTTGAAGATTATAAAAAACGTGGTCAAGTAGTTGTTACCAACCTAAAAGCACAAAACACATATGCAAAAATTAATATTGCTCTAAATAAAGAGTTCCTAAAATTTAAGGCCAAAAATGATCAAAAGCAAAAACTTACTCCAAGCCTTAAATGTGTTGTTTTAGGTGTGCCAAATGTCGGTAAATCAACATTTATTAATATGATGTCAAAATCGAGAGCAACTAAGGTCGGGTCGATACCTGGTATTACGAGATCGGAACAATGAATTAATTGCAAAAATTATCTTTTGTTAGATACTCCTGGTTTATTGATGCCTAAAATCGAAAATAATGAAATTGGAGCAAAATTAGCCATTGTTGGATCAATTAGACAAGAGGCCATTGATCAAAACGAATTAATTGTTTCTCTTTATCAATTAATGTCTAAATATTATCCTGAGAAACTAAAAGAAATTAATTTAAATCCTACTTTTGATTTAGAGGATATTTTTGCAAATATTTCTAAATATGCAATGCAAAACAATTTATTACTGAAAAACGGTGTTTATGACATTAAAAAAGGCATCAATATGTTAATTAATCATTTTAAAAATTTAAATAATGTTATTTTTGATGCATATGAAGGCGGAAAATAGGATGGATGAGAATACAAAAAAACCCATTATCATAAAATATGTTGCCCTAGGCGACGCATTTTCAGCAGGTTATAATTCAAAGATTGGTTTTCCGACTAATGGTTATATGGATAAAAATGGTGAAATCAAAGGTTTATGTTTCCCATCGATGTTAGCAAATTTTCTAAATGATACGTCTAATTTACAAGTTGAAAGTTTTTACAATTTTGCTATATGCAATGCCTCATGTGAATTTTTGGAAGCATTTTATAGCAACAATAAAAAGGTCCTTAAAAAAATGGGGAGCAAATTAGACTTAATTCAGTCAATAGATTGATCCTCAAATAATCCATTTAATAACTTTTTTTCACCATTTTTGAAGGATTGAAATATTAGAAATAATGATTTCCAATATATCAATGAAAAAATTGCGGAAGCCAATTTAATTACTTTAACTATTGGCTTTAATGATTTTTTTTCCAATTTACCATTTCAAAAAATATTTCTTTTGACTAAATTAAATGGTGAAGCTAGAGATAGACAAATTTCCGTAATCAAAAAAGATATTGAAAATTTAAGCATTGTTATCGAAAATAAAATAATAAGTCTAATTTCAACCATCAGGAAAATTAATAACAAAGCAAAAATAATAATTACTAGCTACTCACCATTATTATTGAATTTAAGAAATACTATTTCATCTTTTTTAAACACTCAATTAAGCGACCAATTTGAAATTTTTGATTACCTACAAATTAATCTAAATAAAACAATTGCGGAATCTGCTAAAAAATGCCGAATTGATTTTATTAATATAAACGACACAAAATATTGGGAAGAAAATAAAAAATATTTATTTGAAAATATTTTTTCAATTTATCCAACTGAACGTGGCTACAAAAAAATAGCAATGGATATTTATGTTAAGCTTTTTCTAAATTTCAAAATGCTTAAAAATGATCTTAATAATCATAGTTTTACTAATGAATATATTTCCGACACCAAATATTGAGAAGACAACATCTATTCATATAATCCAATATCACAATGTAGTGAAAATTTAAGTTTATTTAAAATGATTTATGGAAAAAATAAAAATGAAATTCTCTTCAGACAAAATAAATCACAAAGATATTTTAATAATCTTTTACATAATAGAAATCGTATAACTGATTTTTGTTCAATATTCATAAGATATAGCAAGTTGCCAATAAGCGAAATGATAAAAAAAATTATTAGTCAGAAATTTATTTATGCTCCAGAACAATATGAGAGCATTGCTAAAATTCTTAATTTTTTAACAAATGAACGAAGATCAAAAGAAGCTATTCTAATACTCTTAAAGGATCATAAGGTTGATGACATAGTTTATATTATTGAATGTATTTTGCAAAAAAAGGCATTATCAAAAAAAATTATTAACTACAAACTAATAAAACAAGAATTAAACAACTTTTTCAAAAATGAGCAAAATATGGTTTATGATGTTTTAAAATATCTTTTTAATTCCGGTTTAATAAATGATTCAAAAAAGGAATTCAAAGACATAATCCATTCCTTAATAAAAGATTCCTTAAATACTAGCTTTTTAACATATTTATTTAACATCAAAAATAATCAAAAATTTAATAAGGTAAAAGAATATTTATCTAGCCTAAATTCGTTTTCAGAATTTACTGATTTTTTCGTTGAATCTCTTATTAATTATTCTGATGTTTATGTTAAATTAAGAAATTTTGATCAATTATGAAAACATTTTATTATAAAAAATAAATATAATTTATTGTTTATATTCGACAAAATGTTAGTAGAAATTACAAATGAAGAGAATATAGACCATACTGCTAACTTTTTTATTGATGCAATTAAAAGCTCACTTCGCGTAGAGCTTGATGCAAAAGATTACAAAGTGTTAAAAAATGCAATTAACAATATTTTAAATATATGTAAAAATAGTCCTAAATATTTAAACAATGTGTTCTTGAAATTTCTTGATAATATTAGAAATCTTTCCTTATATAAACTTATTCTACACTCAAAAACTAATAGCAAAAAAACTTTTAAACTGTCTAATTTATTTTCTTTAAACATCTTCTTAGTAAGCTCAATTAAACTATTAAGAAATCTATTTATAATAAAGAAAATTGTTAATAAAAATAAAATATAAGATAAGGGGTATGAGGAAACATAGATAATTTTAAGTAAATCTTTAAAGTCTTCCTCAGGGTCATGACCAATTGTCGAAGCTTTTATTTCATCAAAAACTGTAGTTAATATTTCATTAAGATTTTCATTATCTTTGCTGCTTCTTAAGATATTTATAAAAAGATGAAAAAGGTTTGATAAAGAAACCTTTTTCATCAATTAATTGTTCTTTAATTTCATCATCAATTTGATCATCAAAAATATCAGCATAATTAAATAAAGAGTCTGGATTAGCAGCATTTTCTGCATCATTAAAATATTTGGTAATGTTCTCAGATGTGTATCTATAAAACAATGTAACTAAAATGTATTGCTTGAAGTCTTAAGCATCAACGCTTCCTCTTAAATCTTCAGCAACTCTTCAAATTGCACTATAAAGTTTTTTTCTTTCTTATTCTCTTTTGTTATTTTTTTATTTAATTGCTTCATTCATCAATTAATTTAGTAACATATCAACTATTTCTTTTTAAAAAAATCTTAACTAAATAAGAACTCACAGTAGCCAAATTAACACCTGCTTCAAAGCATTTATTAATATTAAAATCTTTTAAAAAAGGTAATATTTTGCCATCGTTTTTGGCAGGATTAAAAGCCTAACCGGCTTTTACATTTTATTTTTAGTTTTTTAAATTTTGCCAATGCAGTAGGTTAAGCATTCGCAACTAAATTGTTTACTAATAATTTATGCATTTATAAACATATACAAAAAAATCTGAGCACATTTGTACCTGGATTTTTGTCCATGTTTTAATATGCCCATCTTTTTTTATCCTAAAATACCATTTTTGATCTGTGGATTATTACCTAATTCCTTCATTTGTTTAGACATTCTCTCAAAATCATTTAATAACATGTTATACTCACGAGCACTTCTACCCGAGCCTTTAAGAATTCTTTCTTTTCGAGACGAATTCTTTAATAATTTAGGCATCTTTTTTTCTTGTTCAGTCATTGAATTAATTAGATATGTATAAATTTTAAACTTGTTTTCAGCTTCCTCTATTTTTTCATCGCTTACTCTATCAGCCATTCCGGGAATTAATTTAAGAATTGCCTTCATCTTACCGAGTTTTTTAATTTGCGCAAGAGAATTCATTAGATCATTAAGATCAAACTTTCCGCTGATCATTTTATAACCTATTTTTTTCATCATTTTTTCATCAACTTCTTCTGATGCTTTCTCAATAAGCGAAAGAACATCACCCATTCCCAAAATTCTATCTGCCATTCTATCTGGATAAAATAATTCTAGGCCAGCTATCTTTTCGCTAATCCCAATAAAGGCAATAGGAATTTGAAGAAGATGCGTTATTGATAGTGCTGCACCACCTCTTGCATCTGAATCTAATTTAGTTATGATGGTTCCATTTAAATTTAATTTTTCATGAAAAGCCTTCGCTGTATTAATAACATCTTGACCGCTCATTGAATCAATAACTAAAAATATGTAATCTGGTTTAATATTTTTTTTAATTTGTTCTAATTCATTCATTAACTCTTCATCAATTGCCAAACGCCCTGCAGTATCAACAATAACTAGGTCATTTTTATATTGTTCAGCTACTTCAATCGCTTGCTTTGCAATTAATAAGGCATCATTTTCCTTCTTTGTAAAAAAGTCGGTTTGAGTTTGCTTTGCAAGCTGTTCTAGTTGGTCTCTAGCAGCGGGGCGATATATATCATCACCAACTAATAGTGGTTTTTTGAATATCCCTTTTTTTCGAAGATAAAATGATAATTTAGCGGATGTTGTAGTTTTACCCGAACCTTGTAGTCCTACCATCATAATTTTTGTTGGTATTGCCTTTGGTTTAATTTCAATAGAATTACTACCTAGTATTTTGGTTAATTCATCCTTAAAAATCTTTAAGACAGTTTGCTGCTGATTTAATTTACCTATAATTTGGCTATTTAATGCCTTCTCTTTTACTTGTTTTATAAATGATTTAACAACTTCTAAATTAACATCAGCTTCTAATAAAGCTAACTTAACTTCTCTTAAAATTTCTAAAATATCTTCTTCATTAATTGACAATTTTTTATTAATTTTATCAATTGATTTTTGTATTCTTTTTTGTATAAAATCTAGCATGTATTTATTATATTATAATAAGTTGATATAGACAAAATAAAAATACTAATACACATTAATTAGCGTGAAAAATGAGCCACCGATATTTTGAATTTGTTTAATTATACA
>NZ_JBSQBA010000009.1:0-39764 GCF_053851655.1 Mycoplasma sp. 327 | reverse complement strand
TATAATTAAACAAATTCAAAATATCGGTGGCTCATTTTTCACGCTAATTAATGGTAATAAAATTAATTTTTTTTATTTTTTAAAAAATATATTATAATATTTAAGCATTAATCAATTAATGCCCAGGTGGCGGAATGGTAGACGCTACGGACTTAAAATCCGTTGGCTGTAATGGCCGTGCTGGTTCAAGTCCAGTTCTGGGCACCAGAAGCGCCCTTAGCTCAGAAGGTAGAGCAAATGGCTTTTAACCATTGGGTCAGAGGTTCGAATCCTCTAGGGCGTACCATTTCAGGTGACTGACATAAACAAATAAAAGACAGATTATCTGTCTTTTATTTTAATTTCTTTGTTTAATACTAAATCTTATGAAATATGAAGTGAAACTGATTAGCGCAATGATAATAAAACCTATTCACAAATAAGGCGAAACGTCAGCTATATCTTTTGCTCTTGTTAGATTTGTTTTTTGGCCTAATAATGAAGAAGACAAAGAACCATAAATTATAAAATTTCTAGCTATTTTTTCTAGTTCTAGGCTTGCAAAGCTAATGAAATCTAGTCTAATTTTTGGGCGAATAAAATTTCTATATATCAAAAAATTAGAGAAGCCTAGCTTTTTTAATTCTTTTATTTTTTCTATACTAATGTTATTAATTGTCTGATATAAGTTTCTTGATATTGAAGATGCACTATGGATACCAAAAGCAAAAACAAATGATGCTGACAATTCTTCAAAAAGATTTGAAAGCATTAGAAATATAATAACAGCAGGTATTGCTCTTATTAATATATTTAAATACTTATAGAAGATACTCAAATGTTTTCCTACTATTGATTTAGACATTAATAGCATTCTAAAATATGAAATAAAATATGTTAAAATGAAGGTTAAGAATACAAGTGATGCAAATTGAATAATAATCCAAAAAATTCCATCTTCGCTAAAGCTAAAAATTATATCTTTCCAACTCCCCTTAAACATATTATTTAAAAAGCCAGTAGCTTCGGTCTCATAAAATTTTTCATGAGCTAAATCTTTTATAGCTATGCAAATTAGCACAAAGGTAAGTAAAATAAATAGTGAAATAAAAGTTTTTTTGATTATATTATTAGTTTGATATTTCTTAAAATTGATATTATCTTGTTTTCGAGATTCAAATAGGAATTTGTTTATATTTTCACTAATAATTTCCACTAAAAACAAGAAGGAAACTAGTATTAACAAAGGTATTATTAGTTCTGTATAATTTATTGGCTGAATTTGAGGATTTATTAAAATTCCTATCCCTAAAAAACCGATATTAGCTAGTATTGCTGACCAACGTAAATTTGTTTCAAATGCATAGATGAAGTAACTTATGAATTTTTTTCTAAGTTGAGGTCATATTTCTGTTCAAAAAGCCTTTTGTCTTGAGTGTTGTGATTTTACCAAATGATAAAAAATACTAAAATTAGCATTCTCAATTATTTGTGAAAAATACTCATGCAATCAGAGTCATGTAAATCAACAAAAAATTAATGCTATCGCTAGTTTTTTATCAAAAGAAATTTTAAATAAATATACAAAAAACAATTCTGGAAAAATTCTTAAAGCAATTACTATAACTTTAGATGGAATAGCTATATATTTGCTATTGGTTTTAATATTAGAAAAATATGAAGTGAGAAATGCGAGCATGAATCCAATAATTGTACTTAGGAAAATTATTTTTATACTATTTCATAAAAACAAAAAAGAAATATAAAAGAGATTTTGTTTATATATATTGCTAAAACTACTTGGAGAAAAAAAATCCCTTAAATTTTTAATAAAGAGATTAATACCTGATGGTGCAAAACTAAAATTAACAACATAGATTGAAGCTATAATTAGTAAAATAATAAAAACAAAAAATGCTATTTTTCAAACTAGCCGATATGGTCCGTTTTTTAAAATAGTATTGCCTAATTTTAACTGTTCTTTAAAAATGCTTCTTTTTAATCACATATTAACTAAATATTTTATTATAAGGTTGTATTACTTCCTTATCAACATCATTAATTATTTTGTAGCCATTAAATCCTACGGTAGGACCATAATCATCTTCGTTATTTCTTCATAAGTCTATTATTATATTTTTTAAATAGTTTATTTGTTCCGTATTGAAATCATCTTTATTAACCACTACAACATTATACTTTAGTGGATCAGTGGCCGTTAAAAATTCAATTTTAACATTCCCATCATCAGGGGTGTAAAACTTGCCCCTTTTATTATTGCGATAGGCAAACGAGGCCATTTCATCGAAAACAATATGATATTTTTTAAGTGAACCATTCGCTATATTTTTTGCTTCTCCTTGCGTATATTTTTCGATATTTTTTATTTTATCTTCAGCAAAAGAATTAAATTTATTGTTTTCTAGATTAAAATGCTTTTTGAATAATGCTTCTTGTAGAATATATTTTGAACCGCTGCTTTCCTTACCGGTCACAATACCAAAATTTCTAAAAGTATTTCAATCTTTATTGTCTCATGCTTTTTTAATTTGTTCTCTTTCTTCATTTGTGCCTTGAATCATTATAATGCCACGATAGTATTCAACTAATTCATTATTTTTTGCATAGAAATATTCGTATATATTTCCATTCCAACTATATTCCTCATCGGTTCATGCGGTATATGATTTTTTATTAAACAATTTTTGTAATTTAGCAGCAATAATTCTTAATTTGTCAGTGTTTGATCCATCTGAGTAGCTATCATTAAAATTTTTATCAAATTTAAATGCCCTAGTCATAGTTTGCAAAATAGGAATAATATTTTGATCATTGTTTCTGATAAATAAAGGAGTCGTAATGATAGCAATGTTGCTTGTTTTTTTTCTAACAATACCAGCTATATCATTATTTGCTGAAACGTATCTTACTTTAATTGTTGCATCTTTATTTATTTTCTTTTTAAATTCAGATAAAATTTTGCTAAAAAATAGATGTTTTTTATTACCAAAAAAAGGCTCATTTATAACAAATTTTAATGTTAAATTAGCATCCTGCTTTGCGCTGCATGCAATAGAAATAAAGGCAAATGTGGACATTAGAGTGCTTAGGCTTAGTATAAACGCTATTTTTTTATTTTTCATAAAACAAAAATCCCTTCAATTTAATTAAAAAGGGATGATGACCAAAAAATAAGAACTCACTACGCCAGTATTATCTGGATCAGCTAACGAGGGTATTTCTCAGCCTTAATGGGCACCCCTGTTCATAAATTTATGATTCAATTATAGTACTTTTTAGTTTGCAAAAAGGAAAAAATCTCTTTTTACTTATGTTGTAATTAATATTGGATTTAAGAGTAAGTTTTATAGATATGCTATTTTGCTTTGAAAATATAAAATATACTTTGGATATCATAATTATTTTTTGTTATTTAGCATATAATTTATATGCTACTAAGTACATTTAAAAGGGAAAAAGATGAGTTATTCAGTCGGTCAAATAATAAAGGCAAAAGTTTACAAAATTTCAAGCAAATTTATAACTCTTATAACCAAAACCAACCATGTTGGTTATTTAGGCATTTCTGAAGTTAGTGATTATTATATAAGTAATTTGAATTCATTTTTTAAGATTAATGACATTAAAGAACTAATAATTATTGATATAGCAGCAAATGGTGAACTTATTTTTTCATTTAAGCAAATTCATCCAAAGGAATTAAGAAATCCTTTTAGTTTTAAACTTGATAAAAATGCCGCTAAGTTTGATAAATTGCTTGATTTTACAAATAAAGGAATACATTATGGCGATTAAAAATAAGATAGATTTTTTATCTGACCAGGTTATTGACTCTAAATTATTTAGTGGTAAATATAAGGATATTATTAACGATATTAATGATAAAATAAAATCCAAAGAAATTGAAGGATATAAAAATTTTGGTTTTTTTGAAATTGATAGAAATATCCAAAGGAGTGATTATTCAAAGATAAAAAAAATTGTCAAATTTTTTAATGATGAAAAAATCCAAACCTTTGTTGTCATTGCTCCACAACATATATGTATTCAATCAAAGAGTATAATAGGCCTAGCGAATTCCCGCTTAAGAAATAATTGTGGAATTGAGATTATGTATGTTGATGAAAGTTATGAAGGAATAGATATCTTAAACCTAATTCAATATTTAGAAAATAGGTCATTTGCAATTAATGTTATATCAAAAAATGGAGAGGATATTGAGAGCTTAATTGTTTTTAGAGAATTGGTTACATTACTTAATATACAGGTTGGCAGAAATAATGCAACCAATTATATTTTTATAACAACTAATAACAACTATGGAAAATTATTCAATATTGTTCAAACAAAAAATTATAATCATTTAGTTTTATTAGATAATACCCCTGAAAGATATTTAAACTATTCAGCAGCAGTTTTATTGCCTCTTGCTTGTGCTAATATTGACATTGATGATTATATTGAAGGTGCAAAAGAAGCAAATGAATATTTTAGTAACACAAATTTAGAAAATAATAGTGCATATCGTTATGCTCTAGTTAGATATATATTTAATAAACAAGATCGCAATCATGAAGAGAAAGATATTTTTGCAATTGAGAATATTGTTTCGGGATCTAAAATTTATAAATGTTTAAATGATTTATTTGCTATGTATCTGGTTTCGTCTTCATATCGGAGTTATAAAGGGATACAGGTTAACACATTTATTCATCCTTCTGATACTAAAACGTTTGCTAATTTGTTTTATAATAAGCAAAGAAGAATGTTTAATACTCATATTTTGGTTCAAAATCCCATGTTTGACTTCAATATAGCTATTGTTAATGACAATGATGGCGATGAACTTAATTTTTTAATGAAGAAAACATTTAACAATGTAAATAAGGCATTATTGCAAGCAACTAAGGATTATTATCTAGGTATTCAAATACCTTTTATAGATATAGTTATTAGTGATTTAGAGGACAAAACATTGGGTTGAATTGTTTCCTTTATTCATCGTGCATCAATAATGAGTGCACATCTTATGAAGATAGATCCATTTGAAGAAACCGGATTAAAAACGTTTAATATCGTTATGGCTAAAAAAATTAACGAATTAATGGGGGGACAAAAAAATGACTAAAATAGGAATTATTGGCGTTGGGGCCGTTGGTTCGGCCTATTTATATGCTTCATTGAATAAATCGATTGAGGCTGATTATGTATTGGTTGATGCCTTTGTTGAATATGCAAAAGCACAAGCTAAAGATCTGAATGATGCTGCATGTTCGATGTTACAAAGCGGTTCAACATTTGTGGCTGGAACTTATCAAGATTTAGCAGATGCTGAGATCATTGTTATTACTGCATCGGTAAAACCGAAGGATGGAGTTTTAAAAGATCGACTTGAATTATTAACAGATAATGCTAAATTAATTGCTGAAATAGGAACAAAAATAAAGCAATCAGGTTTCAATGGTATTACTATTATTGCTTCAAACCCGGTTGATATTATGGCTTCAATATATCAACAAATCACAAAATTTGCTCCTGAAAGAGTTATATCATCTGGAACAATTCTTGAAACCGCTAGAATGAAAAAATTCCTGTCTGAAAAAATTAATGTTAAGGCAGGATCGATTACTGGATTCGTTATTGGAGAACACGGAGCAAGATGTTTAATTCCGTTTTCAAAAATAAGAATAGGACTTGGTTCATTAAAGGATTGATTAGCAAATAATACAATTTCGGAAGAATGATTACAAAAATTAAATCAAAAAGTTAAGGATGAAGCATTTGAAATTATTACTGGAAAAGGAATTACAAATTTTGGAATTGGTGAAAATCTAGCCGAAATTACGCAATCAATTTTAACTGATCGTCAAGCAATTTATTCATTAGGAGTTAAACTCCCACAAGAGTATGAAAATAGTGGTGTTTATTTTGGATTACCTGTAATTTTAGGAAGAAATGGTTATCGTCATTTACCAAAAATTAGATTAACAGATGATGAACAATCCATATTTGATTCATTTTCAAAGGAAATGAAGGAAACTGTTGTTGAAATTCTTAAAAATTTAGGTATAGAACCAGATTTTAAGTAATGATTAAAGCTATTGTTTAAACATGGAAATCTCTCTTTAATTGGGAGTTTTTTTATTTATGTCTTTTAAGTTTAATTTATTGAGAATTTATGATGGCAGGCCTATTTGTTAATATTAATATGATGTAAATTTATTTTTTGCATAATTGCGTTATATTAATATGTTAAAAATTACAATATAATATTAAAATATGAAGAAAATTCAATTTGAGCATTACTATGCCGCATATCCAAGATCAAAGATGAATATATTAAATGATATAAATTTGTTAATTAATCAAGGTGAAATGATTGCTATTATAGGAAGATCTGGTTCAGGAAAAACTACATTGTTTAATGCCATTCTAAAACAACTAAAAACTAGTCAAGGCAAACTTTTTATTAATGAATATGATATAGAGAACATTTCGAAACGACAATGAAAAAAAATAGTAAAGAGAGTTGGTTATCTTTCGCAAGAAACAAATCTTATTGAGTCGCTAAATGTGTATGAAAATATTTTGCATTTTTATTCAAAATATAAAAATGTGTTATTTTCCTTGTTAAAAATAATAACTAAATCACAAAAACAAGAAATTTATAATGTTCTCGATTCCTTAGGAATTTTAGATAAGATCTTTACAAAAATTTCTGATTTATCAGGTGGACAAAAACAACGTGTTGAAATAGCAAAAATTTTGCTAAGAGACGTTGATATTATTTTAGCTGACGAACCAACTAGTTCACTGGATATTAAGACATCAAAGGATATAATGTCAATTTTAAAAAATATCAACATGAAATATAACACAACAGTTTTAGTTAATATTCATGATTTAAATGTCCTTAGAAATAATTTTTCTAAATATATTTTTATTAATAATGGTCAAATAATTAAGAATGGAGACCTTTATAATCTTTCTGAAAAAGAATTAGAACAGTTATATGAAAGTTAGATATTAAGAGGCATGTTTATTACTTTTTTATTTTTTAAATTGTTGTTTAATGTAAAATTAAGTAAATATAAAATGGAAAGGTGACTTAATGGAAGTACAAAGTAGTGATCGAAGTAGTGCAAATATTGTGTTTTCACTAAGCACATTTTGTTAATTATGTAGAATTACTGCTTCCTTAAACATATTTTAAATATAAAGGAGGTGAATAATGAAGAAAGCAAAGGTTAATAATATTGAAAGTCAAAATATTAAATTATCTAAGCAAGATTTGGCAAAAAATAATCCGATAAATAAGCGACTAGTTGAAGCATCTATTAGTGATGTAGAACTTTTATTTGAAAAATATAAATCTTCTAAAAATGGTATCAAGATTGAAAAACAAGTTGAGCAAAACCGCGATGAATATGGTGTAAATAAAATTTCCAAAAAAGGGGCTGACACTGCTGGAAAAAGATTAATCCGCTCTTTCTTTAATTTGTTTAATATTATTCTTTTTATACTTACAATTATTACTGCTGTAGTCGATATTATATTGCCAATAAGTAGTGGTAAGTATAATGAAGTTAATTATATAACTGTCATTATTATTCTGGTTATAGTTTTTGCCAGCAGTATTATTCACTTTATTCAAGAACAAAAATCTGCTTCTAGTGCCAATAAACTTATTGAAATTATTGAGACAACTTGTTTGGTTGAGCGTGATGGGGTTCTAAAGGAAATACCGATGGACGAAATAGTTGTTGGTGATATTGTCCATTTAGCAGCTGGCGATATTATTCCTGGTGATGTTAGAATTATTGCAGCAAAAGACTTATTTGTTTCGCAATCCTCGTTATCTGGTGAAAGCGATGCAATTGAAAAATATAGTATTATTGATGCACAAACTAATTATGATAATCTGACAGATAGACCCAATCTTGCTTTTATGGGTTCAAACATTATTTCTGGTTCAGCAAAGGCATTGGTGCTAGTAGTCGGAAATGATACTGTCATTGGTAAGGTGGCTTCAAAATTAAATGAAAAACAAGTCCCTACTAACTTTGAAAAGGGTATTAAAAAAATTTCTGTAATGTTAACCTGCATCATTGCTTTTGTTATTCCTATCATTTTTTTAATTGTTGGATTAACCCATCAAAAGATTGAAGGAAACAATGCATGATTTAATGCTTTATTATTTGGTATATCTATTGCTATCGGATTAATCCCTGAAATGTTGCCAATGATTGTAACTGCTTGTTTATCAAAAGGTTCAATCGCAATGGGGAAGGCAAAAACTATTGTTAAAAATATTAACTCTATCCAAAATTTTGGTGCTATGGATATTTTATGTACTGATAAGACTGGAACAATAACTCAAGATGAAATTATTCTTGAAAGGCACCTTGATGTTAATGGGAAAGAGGATTATCATGTTTTAAAGTATGCTTTTTTAAATTCTTATTATCAAACAGGATTAAAAAACCTACTAGATAAATCGATTATTAATCGTACCCTTGATTTAGCTGATGAACAAAAATCATTAGATAATCTTGAACTGCATTATTTGAAAATTGATGAGGTTCCTTTCGATTTCAATAGAAAGCGTATGTCAGTGCTTGTAAAGTCTCTTAAAAATAATAAGGTTACATTGATTACTAAAGGAGCTGTTGAAGAAATTATTAATGTATGTAGCACAATTTATTTAGATGGAAAAGTAATTCCTCTTGATAAAAAGGTAATCCGTAAAGTTTTGAATAAGGTTGAGGAATTTAGCGAAGAAGGAATGAGAGTTGTTGCTGTCGCTTCCAAAAAGTCTAATATTGATGCTGTCGGAAAACTGAGTGTAAACGATGAAAAAGATATGACTTTAATAGGCTATCTAACATTTTTAGACCCACCGAAAGATTCTGCTGAAGATGCTATTAAGAAGTTACATAATTTGGGCGTAGAAGTAAAAATACTAACTGGTGATAATCCACTGGTTACAAAGGCAGTTTGTTCAAAAGTCGGCATTCCTTATGAAAAAATATTGCTAGGAAAAGATATTACTAAACTTAGTGATGTCGAGCTAGCAATCGAAGTCGAAAAGACACAAATTTTTGCTAAACTTAGCCCCGATCAAAAAGCTAGAATAATTACCATTTTGCGTAATAATGGTCACGTTGTTGGCTACATGGGTGATGGTATTAATGATGCACCAGCAATGAAGGTTGCTGACGTATCAATATCTGTAGATACAGCAGTTGATATTGCAAAAGAGTCAGCTAATATCATTCTTCTTGAAAAAGATTTAAATGTTTTGGCTACAGGGATAGTTGAGGGAAGAAAAACTCATGCCAATATTAATAAATATATAAAAATGACTGTGTCCTCAAACTTTGGAAACATTTTTAGCGTAGTTATAGCCTCAATTATGCTTCCATTTATTCCTTTAGCACCTGTGCAAATTATTTTTTTAAATTTAATTTATGATTTTTGTTGTGGAACAATTCCGTGAGATAATGTAGATAAAGAATTTATTCAATCTCCGCGGCAATGGGGACATAAGTCTATTTGGCGATTTATGCTATGATTTGGCCCTGCTAGTTCAATTGTTGATGTTATGTCGTTTTGTTTATTATTTTTTGTTATCATTCCACAAGCAATTAAACAAACAACATTTACCAAAATTAGTGATTATAGTAATTTATCTCTTGAACAACAAAAAGAATTTAGATTGATGTTTTGAGCCGGATGATTAGTCATCTCAATGTGAACACAAACTTTTGTTATTCATCTATTAAGAACTGATAAAGTGCCACTAATTAAATCTAACGCTTCTACTCCGGTGATTATTTCAACCTTGACCGGAGTTGCATTGGTAACTGCTCTTCCTTATATTCCAAAGCTAAATACTTCCTTGCAACTAGCACCGCTACCCTCGATATTTTATGCTTGGCTTGCACTATTGCTTTCAACCTATACATTTCTTGTGATAATAACCAAAATTATTTATCGTAAGATCTATAAGCATTTCTTATAATTAATAAGTCAACTTGGCTTATTTTTTTAATTTTGTAATAATCTAAGAAAAAGTTAAATATTAACACATTAATATATTAAAATTAATATTAAAAATTAGGGAAGGAAAATTTAAGCTAAAAAAAATGAAAAAATTAGATGAAAATGTAATTATTTTTGGGATGGATAATTCTGAAAAACTAGCTAATGAAATTGCTAAATATTTAGACACTGATGTTAAAAAGGTTAATAAAGTTGTTTTTGCTGATGGCGAGAATTTAGTTTATCCCGACGAAACTGTTCGAAATAAAACTGTTTTTGTTATCAACAATACAGGAAAACCAGTCAATGATAATTTAATGAGTCTTTTGATATTTATTGATGCGCTGAAGCGTGCTAGCGCAAAAAGAATTATTTGTGTTACTACTTATTATGGTTATGCAAGACAAGATAGAAAAACAAGCGGCAGACATCCAATTTCAGCCAAACTTGTTGCTGATCTATTAGAAACTGCTGGTGCTGATAAAATTATTGTTGTTGATTTGCACAATGCATCAATTCAAGGCTTTTTTAATATTCCTGTTGATGATCTAAGAGGTCAATTTATTTTTGCTAAGGAATTAAGAAAAAGAAAAGATAAATTTGTTATTGTCTCTCCTGATCATGGCGGCGCAGTTAGAGCACGTCAATTATCAGAATGCCTAAATTCCGATGAACCAATTGCAATTATTGATAAAAGAAGAACTGGCCCAAATGTATCTGAAATTATGGGCGTTTTAGGTAATGTTAATGGTAAGAATGTAATCATCTACGATGATATTATTGATACTGGTGGAACTATTATACATGCCGCAGAAACACTAAAGGCACAAGGCGCTAACAAAGTTATTATCGCTGCAACACACGGGTTATTTTCAAGAGGTTTTGAAATGTTTGAAAGCAATCCCATCATTGATGAAGTTATAATAACTAATTCAGTAGATCACTCACATTTATCACATTTTAAGAAGCTAAAAGAATTATCAATGGCCGAATTTCTTGGTTTAGTTATTGAGGCTAATACTAATAGCACATCAATAAGTGAAATTTATAAAGAATATAGTAATGGAAGAATTTAGAAGAATTATAACTCAATATCTTTGCATTGAAGATGAAGACATAATTGCTAAACTTTATTTATATTATCAGTTAATTGAAGAAGAAAATAAGAAGTATAATTTAACTGGTTTCTACGGTGAAAAATTAATTAAAGAGGGCATTATAGAATCAATTCTTATTTTTAAAAATATAAATAAAAATATTGCAAATCTATGTAATAAGGAGGTTCTTGACATTGGTTCAGGAGCAGGTTTTCCTATTATCCCTTATTTAATATATAGTCAAAATTTTAATCTTACAATTTATGAGCCGATGCAAAAAAGGGTAAATTTTTTATGGCTTGTAGTCAAAAAATGTAATTTAAAAAATGTAAGGATTCTTAAAATAAGATCAGAAGAATCATTAGAAAAGGAAAGATTTGATTTTATAAGCGCAAGAGCAGTTTCAGAATTAAAGAATCTTGTTGAAATATCTCATCATGTTGGAAAAATAGGCTCAATTTTTTGTTTTTTAAAATCAACTAATTTTCAAAAGGAAATTGATAATTCTAGAAATATTAAGAATATATTAAAAATTAAATTTAATACTTTATGTTTAAATAAATTTTTTACTATCGATAATGTCTTGGTTTATTATGAAAAAAAAATTCCTACCCCTAATTTTATCCCAAGAAAATGGTCGATAATTATTAAAGAAAATTCCAAAAAATAAATTTAAATTTTCTGCTCATTATGTACATGAGCAGAATTTTTTGTTGCATATTTAAAAAAATTTATTATTATTAAATAATAATTTAATAAACTATATAATTAACATTACAAAGTTTGGGAAGGGGTGAGAGATGAAGAGATTATTTAAAGAAGTTTTTAGGTCACTTGCTAAAAACAAAGTTACATTAATTTGTTTAACAATCTTAATTTTCTTAACAACATTTTTATTTACTTTGTTAAATGATGTTAAGACTTCATATTCACGAACAATAAATGCATATGATAAGGTTTCTAAATTGCATGATTTAACTGTTGATTTAGATATTAATCCTTCAGGAGTCATCCCTAGCCATGGATATAATCAAATTGATAAGGATAATCATAGTGTTATTACTTCGCCAATAAAATTCGAATCATCTAAAAATGGTTCGGATGTTTCTTATACGATTAATTTGCCGGGAAGCGAGCACAATTTTATTAACATAAAAGATACTATTGAAAATTGAAACACCAATCCTAAATATTATTTGAAGACTGAAGACTTTTTAAAATTATATTATGAACAACTTTCAGGTCAAGTTTCAAGTGTTAGATTCGAGATTAATAAAGAAAACCCTAATCCAAAAAAGATTAGAGAATTTACTTTTTCGGGTGAAAATAGAAAATTTAAAGTTTATCAAAAAGAGGGAAATAAATATTCTTTGGTAACTAAAGTAAACAGAGTTAATACCGATGACTTAATAAGATTTAAAACAAAAGTAAAATTAGGTGATATTTTAACTATATCATATGGTCCCAAAGGACCTTTTAATCAACAAACAATTAAAGATAGCGTTGTAGAATCCTCGCCTCTTTATATCAATACCGTAACTAAGCAAGCATCATTTTTGACCCAAGATTATGATGAATGAAAAGCAGAAGGTGTTTTATATGTTATTGAATCTAATAAAGTCCTTGAATTAATGGGATTTGAAAAAAAAACAAATGATCAAAAGTGATATTTTAATGAAGAAAAAGCTAAAAATGCAAAAATTAAAATTGCTGGCAACCAAAAAACAACACAATGAAATATTATTAATGATGATATCCTTGTTGATGATTTTAAACTCGGGACATTTGCAAATGTAAATAAAATAGTTTCTAATTCTCCTCTATATATCGAACTAGCTTCTAATAATACTTATAAAATTCCGGAAGGATGAATAAGAAGAGCTGAGCGAATGGTTTCATATAATTGATATCGTTACATTTTAAATTGAAATGAAAGCAATCAAGAAGATAAGTCCAATTGAAAAGGATCGTACTTTAAATTTATTGAGCAATTTAGCAAAAATCAACCCAAAGAATATGAGCAGCATTTATATTTCTCTTATTGAGATAAGACCATAACCACTGCCTATAGTATTGGAAATAAATATAAACAAACCTTTGTGCAAACGGTTCCAATTGATAAAAATGATATTGATGTTACCTTTAAACAGCCGTGAAGTGGAGGGAAAGAAAATACACGAATTCCTAAAAATAAGCAAAACCTTGATGCCTTTAATTTATGAAATATTAAGCAAGTAGAATTTAATAAATTAGGATCGCAGCCATTAAGTGATGAAGAATTTCAAGATGTATCAAATGTTAGCAAGCTTAATGCAGCTCAAAATTTTATTCGTAATAATGCTTTAAGTTTTGCTCGTTCTTCAATACTGGAAGATATTAAAAAAACTGTTGGTAAAGATAATTTAGGTATTAGAAAAACCATCACTGTTGAAACAGTTAATGAAGGCAACGCAAAAAAGAATGTATTTCATTTTGTTAATATTGGTGATAAGGATAAAAAAATACTAGGATTTGAAAATAATGTCGGTAAGTTATATAATGAAAGTCTTAATCCATCTATTTTGCATTCAAGTATTTCAAATGAAAATGTTGATAAATTCTTATTAAAGCCAGATAAAAATAGCAATCTTATAACTAAAATTCCTGCTGTTTATACTAGGTCGTTAGTTGAAACTATTTTTCGTAATTTTACGCCAAATAATGAATATTTTAATGCGGATATAAGATTTGAAAAGTACTATGATTTTCTTGAAAACACAAAAATTCCAACCCTAGTTGATGGAAAAATATTGGTTTTAACTACTGCTACGCCAGAAATAAAGCGCCCCGGAGGATCTACTGTCGTTGGGGCAATTGCAATGCCTAGACCAAATAAATATATATTTTTAGTTCAAAGCAATATTGATGGTTTTACAGACGATATCGTGTGAAATAAGGTTTTAGTTAATGACAAGGAATATTTAAGCTTGGATGAAGTTTATAATTACCTTGTTCAACAAGATTATACTGTTCGTGGTGAAATAGGTGCAAATGGTTGAGCCGTTGTTAATCCTCAATTTAGAAACGCAATAAGTTTACCAATATCATTCGGATCAATTTCACCAGATTTAACTCTTGAAATTACACAAAAAAATACAATTAAAACCTTAGTTGATAGATTACGTTCAGTTCTTTTAGATACAGATTTTGGAAAATTATTTGATCGCCGTGATGTATATCGTATTTTCAAAGCTGTCACCGATTCTGTTGAAAGCAATGGGTTACATACACTGCTTGCCATCGGAAAAACTAACCGTTTTATTTTAGAAAAAACAATTTTAGATATTATTAAATTTTTAGTTAAACCTCTGCCGCAAGATAATAACCAAAATCTTGAATACATAAATATAAATGCAAATGCTTTCATTCATAATTTCTTTGCAAAGATATTTTTATATTTCAAAAAACAATATTTACTATCGGCTAAAACTAATGAAGAAAGGGAAAACTATCTTGTTTCACAAATAAATAATCTAAGCGGAATTTTAAATTTTTCTAATTTATACATTATTCCACAACTCAAGATTTCATTAAAAGATCTATTTGTTTATATAAGAGATAAAGAAAAAATTTTCGATATTTTAACCGAAATATTTTCATCAATTGATTTTGTTAAATTTTCAGCAATAATAAACGATTGATACGATCGCCATCCATATAAACCGTTTACTGCGGTAAATGATACATATTGAACAATGTCTCATGAACGGATGATTATTTCTTTATTAAGTTCATTGAATGAAGAAAAATTCAAAAAATCCATTAAGAACCTTTTTAATTTAGTAGATTTTAGTAAAATACTTGATCCAGAGCAAAAAAGCAGCTACTACCAAAAATGAGTTCAAGCATACAAAAATATAAATCAAGACTTAGATAAAAATACGAAGGATGAGGCTAAAAAATTCTTTAAAGCCTTAGACGCTAATAAAGATGGCTCATATAACAATATTAACGAAGGACTATTTAGTATTTTTTCAAATATAAATATTGAACAATTCACTAATTCACTTAATAAATTAATTAAGATTAATAAATATCCAATTACAGCTAATAATAAAATTTATAACGATTACAATACTGAATATTTAAATCAATCTGATTATTTGGCAGCATTTATGTCCTCTCTAAACCTTGTTGGCGAAAATGAAATTTCAGCAAGCAAAATTATTCAAATTCAAAATGCGATTATTAAAATTTTTAACTTTTCAAACAAAACAGAAAGTTTGGTTAAAGAATTAAATATTTCTATTCCAACCAAAGAAGAAGGAAAAATTTCATTACTAGATTTGGCTATTTTGCCTAAATTAGCATTGCCAAATAATTTGTCTAGCAGTTTTTCTATTCCTTCGTCATATAATGTTCCTATTAATGAGTTTGATTTAGTTGATATCAAAAAGATTATTGCAAAGGTAAAACAAGCAATAAATTCTAAAACTTTATTAAAATTAACTAAATCTGAGTTTGATTTTGTTAAACAGCAAGCACTTGTTAATGATATTGAGCTAAATAATCTATCAAAATTACTTGCTAAACTTGAAAAATATTTTAACTTTGTATCTCTTTTAAAACTCAAATCTCTTAAACCAAGGGATAATAAGTTCGACTTTATATTAGAAGACAAAAACCAAAAGCCCGAATCATATGCTGATTTAGCCTATTTATCAGCAATTATTGATTCAAATGCTAAAGATAAAAAATCACAAATAGAAATTCTAAAAACCTTGCATAATTTTCTTGCTAAATATCTAGGTTCATCATTTCTTGCAAATGGTGAGGAATCAATTATTAAAAATATGTTTGTTTTATATAGCATATGGATTAAGATGGCTTATTTTTTGAATAGAATTGAGCGTATTGAGGATAAAATATCTATTGATCAAAATACTGGACAAAAGATTATTGAAAAGCAATATGCTAAAAAACTTTCTTATGCACAAATTAAACTTGTTCTAAATGAAATCTATAAACTAGCGTTAAATCCTGAATTTGTTAAGGCAATGCAAAACTTCGATAAAGTTATTAATCCAATTCCTAGTTTGGGAATATTGGGAAGCGATAATAAGTATCAAGCAACACTTTTAAAAATTCCTTATGCTCATGCACATACTAATTTAGCAAATCGTGAACTTATTTCTTTATTGAAAAAATCGCACGGTATTAATTTATTTAAATCTAATTTAATTAATGCTGGAATTGACACCAAAACTATTGATAAAATAATTGACCTTTTAATTAAGAATTCAAATGAACTTACTTATAACTTTGGTTACATTGCAACAGCCTCGCAAATTCCAACTTATTACAATAATTCATTAAAAATGTTTCTTGATTCATTCCTTGAAACTAATGACAAAACTCCTATAAAACCGTTAATTAAAGATGATTATGAACTAGATTTGGCATTCAAAAAGGTTATTGAAAATTCAAGACTTAATAATCATTTATCATTATTAAATATTCCTAATAATCTATTAAATCCTTTGACACTACTAAGCTTTCCTCAAATTCCTTTATATTATATTTTAAGTCCAAATCCAAATGAAGGTAATATTGCTTATATTGTTAAAAAAGTTTTAAATAATCTTAAGTCTTCGAATGTTAAGGATATATTTTATCAAATCGAAGCAATTACACAAAATTTTGAAAATTCTGCTTATTATGTTGAATCGAAAAACGATACTTCTATTGATTTAGACCTATCTAGATTTAATTATATTTTTAATCAAAAATTAAGAAATAGCAATGGTAAGGGACTTGATTTATTTGGTATTAATATTACCTCATCTTTAGAAAAATCAGTATATAAAATCATAGAACCTATTAAAATATCAAATTTAATTTCTTATTCAGATTCAGGCTCATATGTTGCTAAAGTTAATTATGGTTATGCATCTAAAAACGGTAAGGAAGTCTATAAAGGTGATATAAGCAAATATCTATCGAACCCTTATGCTATGCAATTATTTATTTCTTCATTAGATGAAAAGTACAAGGTTAAAGTTAATACGCAGGAGTATTTAATCATTGGTATTGATTCAACTGTTGATTATTTATATCCTGTTATTAATGAAGAAAATATTCAAGTAGATACTAATACCCAAGCAATTATTTATGTCAATTCAAAAGGTTTTGACCGTATAAACTCAGCATATCCAACTTTTGCTGTTAAGACTTATGCATTAGTTAAAGCACCTGTTGATGAGAATGGAAAATATTTGCATAATAAATCGCCGAAGGAATTGCAGGAGCAATTTAATAATGATATTAATCTTATTAATCCTAATTCATTTAACAAAAAGGTTTATTTAAAAGATGAATTAGACAATATAAATCCTGAAAGAAAGATAAGAATTGTAACCATTAGAACTATTGTTAACTCAATCAAAAATGCCACATTCTATTTAATTTCTGTTTTAACTATCTTAGTTGCATTCATCATATACTTTATTATGAAGAGATATATTGAAGCGAGAAATAAAGTTGTTGGAATATTGCGTGCTCAGGGTTATAAAACCTCAAAAATAGCATTTGCATTTTGTGCTTTTGGTTGAATCCCTGCTTTTGTTGGTGGTTTACTTGGTTATATTGTTGGTTTTGCCTTACAGGGAACAGCAATGAATGTTTTGTCTTCATACTGGACACTTGAAAATAATATAATTCCTATTCACACCTCCGCCATCCTTGGTACAATAATTGCACCGTTGTTATTTGTTAGTTTCTTAATTTTTATAATAACAGCAATTTCTGTTAGAAAAAAACCTATTGAGTTAATGAGTGGTCTTGTTGAGGTTAAGGTTGGGAATTTTGCTCAAAGAATTTCAGCAATGTTTAGAAAACTGCCAGTTAAAGCAAGATTTATCGCCTCTATGGCACTAAATAATTTCTGAAAAATGTTCTCGCTATTCTTAGCATTTTCAACCACATCGTTGATTTCTATGTTCTTTTTATCGTCAAATAACATTTTTAATAAGGCTATAACAAAAACATATAAAGATAGACTCTATAAATTTAAGCTTGATCTTGAAAGCCCGACAACTGAAGGTGGGCCTTATGTTACTTATAATAAATCTGATATAAATTCATTATTATATGTTCCTAATGATTTAGCTGGATCATCTTCATCAAATGGTAGTCAACTTGATTATGCTAATCCGAATTTCTTAAGACCAGGCAGTTCATTTAATACCGATGTCCCACATATTCCGTATGCACCAACAGTGTTGACTAAATCATCACTTGATATCTTGATTGATTTATCGGTTGAATTAAGCCCTTGAGATATTACTTATGCTAGTTTGCCTGAAACGCAAAGAGCTAGAGTCGCGCAAATATTTAAGCGTGTATCAAAAGAAATGCAAGCTACCCAATATTTAATTGATATTTCTAAGTTAAAAACTGGTAAGGATTATTTAAATGTTGAAGATAGTGACATATCAAATATTATTGCCGTTACTGATTTGGAAAAATTTCAAAAAGATCTCGCCAACAATAAGCCAGAAGATATAAAAAATCGTACGAGCTTCTTTTATTTCACTTCGTCGTCTTTATATCAAAACAATCAATCCAACGGAAGAATTAGCGAACAGTTTGAATTTATTGAATGAGATCCCATTAATGAAACATACTTTAAACCAAAATCTGTTTCAACATCGAGATATAGACAGGAATATCGTAATTTCTTGGTTAATGCATACCGTCGTATTGAAGGTCTTGATTTCTTTGTATCATTTGGCGGTATTTATTGAAATGATGTAACTAATGAAAAATATACTTATGCTAAAACACTATATAATAATAAAGAAATAAAGATTTATGGATATTATGGTGATAGTAGATTCATTTCAATGCACAATGCTAATAATGAAGATTTACAACAAAAATTAGCTAACTATCAATATAATGAAAATACTACAATCCCATTGATTGTCAATACTGTTGCCCAAAAAAGATACAATCTTTCTATTGGTTCAAAAATTGAATTTGATTTATTAAACCATGTTGATCGCTTTAGTTATCGTGCGTTAAATCAAAAGCCACCAAGAACTAAATATACCTTTGAAGTTATTGATATATCCGAAACATACATTAATAGTGAATTTATTACAAGAAAGGACATCTTAGACAAAATTTTGGGTTATGACACATTGACTACTCGTTTGCAAAACGCACGTAAACAAGAACTAGAAAATGCTATATTCTTAAACCCACAAAATAAACAAAAAATTACTAGAGACTTTAGACGAAAATATGAAGCATTTAATGGTATTTTTTCTAGTGATACAACACCAGTCCAAACAATCGATACCTTAACTACTTATTCATCAACCGGTTTTTGAGGCGCGACCTCTTCATTTGAAGTTGAAGGTGCAAGCGATCAAACTGTTTGAGAATTCTTTAAACGCATATTTATATCTAATAAAGATCTCAATTATATATCTGTTTATGAACACAATATTGATTCCTATAATGAAGCACACCCTGGAGCTAAATTAAGATATAAAGACGTATTATTTAGACTTCTTAATATAAATGAATCTCAATATGAAAAGATTGTAAAACAAGCTAATTCAAATGAAGAATTTAAAGGTTTAGCACGCAGTATTCTTACGAAATTTTATGGAATACAACCCGATACTATTTATGGTAAAAATATTATGTATGGCGCCTCATTTAATGTTAATAGTAAAGATATTGAGGCGGGCTTTATAGCTGATATTTCTGAAACTGTAAATGTTATTCTAATAGCCTTTATTGTTATGTCGCTATTGATTTCCATTATAATATTAATTGTTATTACTAATATTATGATTGCCTCAAATCAAAGAGCAATAGCTACGTTTTCAGTTTTAGGTTATACTAATCGCGAGAAGATTTCACTATTCTTTGCTAACTTTGTTCCGACTATAATATTTGCTTGTTTATTAATGATACCTGCAACATTACTATTGATTTCGGTATTTAATGCATTTATGATGGCTACATCTCAAATTGTCTTGCCACTTGTTTTACACTATTCAACAATTATTATCTCAGCAGCAATTTGCTTAACAGTGTTTATTCTGACCTCGATGGCTACTTGAAAGAGTTTAAATAAAATTAAGGCCATTGACACCTTGAAAGGAAAATAATGTGAAGAAGAAATAAAAAAGTTGAATCTAAAAATGAAGATTTAAATGTTTCCATGAATAATAAAAAAGAGACATCAATAGCTTCGAATGCTGACGGAATATCAGGGCATCCATTAGATAGTGCAACGCTAAAAAAATATAAATTAGCAAATAATAAACCTCGAAAAAAAGATGGATTAGAAAAGGAAAAGAATAGCGATGGCAATATTGTTGAAGTTTTTGATGTTAAGAAAACTTACTTATCAGGAAACGTTGCAACCGATGTTCTAAAAGGTGTATCTTTAACCATAAAAAAAGGCGAAATTGCAATATTGTATGGTAAATCAGGGTCAGGAAAATCGACGCTTTTAAATATAATAAGTGCACTAGATAGACCAACTAGTGGTAAGGTTATTGTTAATAATATAAATTTGCCTTATCTAAATGAATCTAGACAAACGCTATTTAGACGCGATAATATTTCATTTATTTTTCAAAACTATAATTTATTGCAAAATCTAAATAGCTATGATAATGTTGAGACCGGCGCTTATTTACAGAAGGACAAGTCAAAACATTTGGATATTAAGAAATTATTTAAGGATTTCGACCTTGAAGAATGTATGTTTAAATACCCTTCACAAATGTCGGGCGGTCAACAACAACGTGTTTCTATCCTAAGAGCAATAGCTAAAAATTCTGATATTCTTGTTGCTGATGAGCCAACTGGTGCTCTTGATGAAAAAACAGGATGAATTGTTTTAAAAATTCTTCAAGAAATCAACCGCGATTATGGAACTACGATAATTATTGTTTCACATGATGCTGATGTTGCGCAAATTGCGGATAAAGTTATTTATCTTGAATTAGGACATATTAAGGATATAAAACATCAAGAACGAAAATGATTAATAAAAAAGGAAAAAGAAAATTAAAATGATTATAACTATATTATTTATTATATTTGGATTAATACTATCAACTGCTATTATTACTCTATCAGCATTTTTGCTATCAAAGAAAATTAAAAAATCTTACATAGTATCCTCATATTGCATGTTATCATCGTGTTTACCAATATGGATCGCTTTATTTATCTCTGCATTCACATTGACGAAAATAGTATTACTTGTATTCATATGTATTACGCTAATATTAATAATTGTTTCAGCAATTGTATTTGGTATTGCTAGAATAAAAGTTGCTACTCAAACCAAAAAAAGAAGAATAGCTGAAAAAAGAGCGTAATTAGTTGAAGAAAAAAAGCCAGTAATAAACTGGTTTTTTATTTTAATTTAAGAAAATCTTAATTATTTATCATCGTTGTTAGAAACACTTTTTATAATGTCGATACATGAGCCAAAGTGATATGGAACTGCAATTTCTTTAATGTTTTTTCAATCACTTCCAAAGATGTTTCTTAAATAATTTTGATATTCATTTATAACATGAAGTTTTAGCCCATCTTTTTCAAAAATACGAATGTTATAGTTAGTATTTGTTAATCATTTTGTTAGAAAAAAATGATTAATTATTGGTGATGTTATAACAAAACCTTCATACATATCATCGTTTAGACCATTTACTAAATCCTTATAGTTTATCGATTTTTTTAAAGCCTTTAGGAATTTAGAAATAATAATTTTGTTTTTAATTTTAGGAATATTTGAATAATTCATAGTGGCATAATATTGTATAAAGCTTTTACTTTTATTAGAAAATTTATACATCTTTTTTATTTTTTTAATTGTTGTGGGAATGATTAAATTAATATCAACAAAAGGGCAATCATTGTATATATTTTTACTATCTTCAACAAATTTATTTTGTAACGAATAATAGTCAGAGTGTTTGACCGAATCAATTACCTTGTGTGGATATAATTGTCTTAGTTTTTCATATGATTCAAAAGTCATCATTACTTCATAATGATCAGTTTCATTTCAATATTCCAGGTTATTAACCACTGCTAAAAGACTATTAAAATCAAGACTATATCAGAGCTCATGCTTACTACAAATATTAATAAATTCTTTCAAGATGTCAAGTTTATGGTTAAAAATTTTAGTCATATTTTAAAATTATAATTTAAATTTATTTTTACCTTAATTTATTTAATTTGCTAATTCTTTACTAAATATTGCTTAAGCTGCCTGTGTTAACTTGGTTTTGTTGTTAGTAAAATATATGTAAAAAGTGGTAAAATTTTGTTATCTTATTTAATTAATTAAATATGAATATTTTTATTTGTACATTACTATATTCAGAATGAAAGGCAAATATGTCAGAAAAATTTAAAAAACAAATAACCACTGAACAAAAAGCTAAGAGAAAAAAGGTCATTTGAGGAACTTTTTGAGCAACCGCCATTTCAGCTGTTTTAGCAGCTGGTATTTCTATTCCACTTGTTCAAGCTTCGAAGGCCCTACCTGCTCCAACTCCGATATTGGATGAAAAAAGCTCAATTATTAAAATCATTCAACCAGATGGTTCTATTAAAACTTTAACATATGGCGAGCTAGACAAAAATCCTACTCTAACAAATAAAAACAAAAATATTTTTGATTCTATTGAAAAAAACATTGCCAAATATCTTTATGAGAAAGAGTATGAGGCTTCATTATGATATCAAGCAGTTTATAATGCCGACAAAGCAAAAACAGATGAAAAATCTTTTGCCCTAGATTCGATTGATAAAATTAAAGAAAAAGTGCAAAAAGAAATTGATGATTTAAAAAGACAGTATCAAAAGCAATATGGCCTTGAACAAAAATGAGAAGAAAAATTCTTAGAAGAGATTTCGAAGCCATCATGAGGATCATCAAAAAATGAGAAACAAGCTTTGGAATACCGAGTTAATTTAGAAATCAACAAAAATGCTTATCGTAGATATAAAACCGAAGTTAATACTGATTGAACATATAATGAATTAAAAAATGGTATCCTAGCCAATAAAGATGTTTTTTATGAATACAATGGCAAAAAAGTTGAAATAGCTAAAAAAGGTCAAAAAATATTTTTGCCTTTTGCTCATGAAAACAAAAATTATGTATTGCCAGCAGAGGATTCAATTGAGTCACAAACAAATTCACAAGCTTCAATCAAAATTCCGATGTTTGTTACAACATCATTTGTTAAGGAATTTAGAAATCCCGAAAGATTTATCAAGCCATGAATCGACAGAAAACAAGCCATTTTATCAGAATTTTCATTATCTGCTCATCAAGATACAACCGGTGCTGAAAAACCATGGGTTGTAACAAAGGCTGAAATAATTAATCTTCTTAAGTTTTCAGCATATCCGGAAAATGATACTCACAATAAATTAAAACTTGCAATTGATGCATTAAATGATTTTAGAGGATTTAGCACATTAATAAAAAACGATAACATTACTTCAGATGATGAAAGACATGCAAAAAATGACCAGACATTAATTGAATATTTATCAGCCGATAAGGCAAATGCTTCAAAATTTGGATCAAAGGGTTTTGTTAATTTAAAACAAGCAATTTCTTCAAGTGAACCATCTTCATACTTTGGACTATTATCAATTTTACTAGGTGACGCACAAATTGATAAAGGTATTTATAAATATACTCAAAAGGATAATTTGTTTAAGGATTTAAAGAAAAAGCTAATTGAGGTTTTAAAATCGCTTAGTGGTTATAATAATCTTGAAACAGAATTTAAGTCAAAACTTGAGAGTGCATTGAATGCAGATCCTGCTTCAAAAGAAAAAAATGCTGATTACGTTGAGGAATATGCTAAGTATAATAACGAGGTTGAAAAAATAATTAATAACCTTGAAGATAAAGAATTTAATAAATTATTTGGTAATGCATTTAAAGATGTATTTGTGAATGGTAATAAGGACAATAAAATTAACGCTATTTACAAGGTCGGGGAAAATTTTGTTTCAGTATCTCCAAAAGGAATATTAATTCAAAATTTACACAAGTTTGATACAGTGGAAGCCGTTCAAAAATTAATTGTTAAAGATTTAGCAATTAAATCAAAAGCAAATTACAAAAATACATTTACTAGTGAATTATTCAATTTAAATACTATTTTTGCCGATATATTAGATACTACATATCAAATTAACGATCTTCTTTCACAAGATACATTCAAAGAATATTTAAAACAACAAAAATTTACTCCTATTGATTCGGATAAAGAAAAAAACTTTGATGATGCAGATATTAAAGGAGCTTTAAACTATATTTCAACACTAGAACAAACAAATAAGGCAACTATTGTAAATAAAAAATATGGTCAAATAAAAGATTTTATTAAGAAACAAATTAATGATAATCTTGTAGCTGACTTCGAATATGATACAAATACAAATAAATTTATAATTAAACCACATAATAATAAAGATATTATTTCTTATTTATTTGACATCATAGTTAAATATGTTTTAGAATAGAAAAATTTTTATAAGGAAAGGAAAAAAATGAAAAAACTTTCAAAAGTATTGCTTAGTTTATCACCTCTAATATTTTCTGGTGTTCCATTACTAGTATCATGTGCAAATAATAAATCACAAAATAATGCTGAAACCCCGGGTTATCAATCAGGTTTTTTAAAACAGCAAACATCAAAGAATCAAATGATTTTATCAGTTGTTGATACATATCTTGAAAAATTTTATGTTAATGATTTAAAAAATATTAATCAAAAAGACAAAATTGCTTATGCAATTGAAAATAAAAATAATCAGCTTCATAAAGATTTATATGACTTATTTAAATATTATGCCTCTGTTTCACTAAATACTGATGCTCAAAAGTTTTGAAATCTAAAACATGATTTTATTCGATTAAATATTGATACTAAAGACTATAATCCAGCCCCCGAAAATATTCCTAGCGAAGATGAATTTATATTTTTAATGAAGAATTCTAAATTCTTGCAGGAAAATCTTAGATTAGAGTTAGAAAAAATGCTAGTTTCTAAAATTTATCTATTAAAATCAAGAGATGAGTTTAAAAAACTATCCGTTAATCAAAATGGCCTAGATAAATATCAAGTAAGTCTCGAAGAGGAAATAAAGAAAGATTCAACTACATTGTTAAAAAAAGATATTTATGATGCCCTTGATTTTTCAAGTAATAATCTTTATTTAATTAAGTATCTTCTTGAAAACCCCCTTATCCAAAGATGATCATTTACTGATACAAAAGATATGAATTTAAGAATTGGTAAGGCAAATATTTCAACCTTTAACGATTTTAACGATCTAGCATCATATAATCCTAAAAAAACTCAACAGTATGATTACAATCCGGTTGCCAAATATCCCGAATATATTTTAAAAACTGGTGCTTCAGAAGGATTTGAACTTAAAACATTAAGAGCATTTAACGGAATTGTTGCTAATTCAGAAACAACAGGCGATTTATCAAACTCATTTTACACAGCCAAAAAATTTACTTCACCTGTTTTTGGTTTTGTAGATCCAAAAACTAAAAAAGTATTAGACCAGGACTATTTTAAATTAGCAAAAATTCTTGCTCAAGAAAAGAAGTTGCCAAAAATTAAGGCCACAGCATCGCTTAAATCTAAACAAGATAAGGAAGAAAATTTAAAAGTATTTAATGCTAAGGATATTGAATTTGAAGGTCTTACAAGACAAAATGATAATGAAAAAGTATTTACTAAAGAAATAACTTTAGAAGACAAAAAATATACCCTTATGTTTGAATTAAAAGACTCTATAACTTTTAGTGGTCAAATTCTAAGAGCGCCAATGAGATTAAGTATTAAGGAACTTGGATCGAGACATTATTACGATTTTAGTGCTGAATTAGAATATAAGGATAAGAAATTTATAGACCAAACTAATGCAAATGATTATAACCTAGATAAGTATCCAACATTTATCGATGTTATTAATGATAAAAAAATTGATGCTTCATATGTAATTAAATTAGCACCATTATATTTATCTAAAAAAGTAAAAAATCTAAAAAATGAAATTGTTGATAAGAAAATTTTTACTTTTGAAAATACCCCATGAAATGATGCAACGCAACAAAGTATTATTGCTAACTATATTGTTGTCTCAAAAGGAAACACTTTGTTTAGAGAGGCTAATAAATATATAATAGACAATCTAGGATTTAAGTTAACAGAGCTAAACCCAATTGTTTTAGAATTATTTAAAGTGGAAGGATTAATTTAAAAAAAAGAAAATTATGGAAAAAGATACATTCCAGAGAATTATTGATAGAGAAATACCCGCAACAATTATTTATGAGGACGCTGATGTTATTGCTTTTCTAGATATTGATCCAGTAGAAAAAGGCCATTTCTTGGTTGTACCAAAAGAGTTTTCACAAAACTTATATGATATCGAAGAGGAAGACTTGGTTAAATTGGTCAAAAAAGCTAGAAAATTAGCTTTATTACAAACAGATAAGCTTAATGCTTCTGGCTTCAAATTAGTTATAAATAATAATGAAGCTGCTGGACAAGCAATTTTTAGAACACATATTCACATCATTCCTTATTACGATTAGGATATTATTTTGAAAGATTATATAAATTTATGGAAAGAAAATATTCAGAACAAGAACAAATAAGAAGAAACAAAATTTCAATCTTAGCGCAAAAAAATATTAGAGCATTTAATTCAACTATTAGACCAACTATTTCATCGCAAGAAATAATGAAATTGTATGAAAGCAAAACAAGAGAAGCAATTGATGCTGAAAATAAATTTGTTGTTTTTAATGGTAGGGTTGTCGCTCAACGTGGTCCTTTTTTAGTATTACAGGACCGCAATGGTAAAATGCAAATTTATATTGATAAAAAAATATTAGATGAATTTTCTCAAGAAGTTTTAAAACAATTAGATCTAGGTGACATTATTAGTGTTGAGGGATTTATCTCCAAAACCCATACCGAAGCATTAATGATCAAGGCCTCAAAACTTGTTTTATTAACAAAGTCATTAAAGCCATTACCTGATAAATACCATGGTTTAGTTGATGCAGAAGAAAGACGTAGACATCGTTATGTTGATACAATAGTTAATGAAGAATCAAAAAATACTTTTATCTTAAGAACCAAAATTATTAAAGGTGTACGTGAATTTTTTGATAATTTAGATTATCTCGAAGTTGACACTCCTGTATTGCAACCAATATTGGGTGGAGCTGCAGCTAGACCTTTTAAAACATTTTATAATGCTTTAAACCGTGAATTCTATTTAAGAATAGCCACAGAATTGCCATTAAAAAAATGTATTGTTGGTGGCCTGGAAAGAGTTTATGAAATTGGACGTATTTTCCGTAATGAAGGGGTTGATAGTACACACAATCCTGAATTTACCTCAATTGAATTTTATGAAGCATATTCAGATATGTGAGGAATGATGGAAAGAACGGAAGGCGTATTTAAACACTTAACCACAAAGTTAAATATTAAAAATGTTAAATTTAACGGCTATGAAATAGAATTTAAATACCCTTTTGCAAAGATTAATATGGTTGATGCCGTTTCGCAAAAAATAGGAATTAATGTCCGTAATTTAAGTGATGCTCAGGCCCTTGAATTAGCTAAACAACATGGAATCAAGACGCAAAAATATTATAAGTTAGGTCACGTTATTAATGAACTATTTGAGAAATATATCGAAGAAACATTAATACAACCTACATTTGTTTATGGCCATCCCATTGAGATTAGCCCCTTAGCATTTAAAGAATTAGATGATGATCGTTTTACTCAAAGAGCAGAATTATTTATTGGAACCAAAGAATTTGCTAATATGTTTACTGAGCTTTCAGATCCTATTGATCAGCTAGAAAGATTTGAGTCCCAACTTGAGGAAAGAGAAAACGGTAATGAAGAAGCAAACGAAATTGATTGGGATTTTGTTAACGCTTTAGAATATGGTCTTCCGCCAACAGGTGGCTGCGGAATTGGGATCGACCGTTTGGTAATGCTTCTAACTCAAAATGATTCAATTAGAGATATTCTCTTATTTCCACAATTAAAAGAAATAAAATAATTTTAAATAAAATATGTTCCACAATAAAGGACATATTTTATTTATTTAAAAATGTGTTAATATAATATAACTAAAATAAACTTATGGGAAATAAAACGTTTACTCAAGCAATAAAAGAAGAAATTATAAATAGACCATTAAAAAAACAAGATAAATTAAACTTGTTAAGTGGTGTTTTTGCTACGTCAAAAATAGAAGAAAATGCTTTTAAATTAATCATTAATAATAAAATAATATTTGAATTTATTAAGCAGCTTTTAGTAGAACAATCAATTCCTTATTTTTTAGAGAGAAAAAATGAATTTGTTATTGAAATTGCAGATTTTTATAACGGAAAATTAAAATATGAACGTGAATATTTTTCTGGCATCTTTTTAGCATCGGGCTCAGTCTCGAATTTTGAGAGTTCTTCAAATCATCTTGAATTGAAGTTTTATAATTTTGATAATGCTCTACAATGTTTGACTATACTAAATAAATATAATCTTGAATTTAAATTATTAAAAAGAGAAAATAAATTTTTAATTTATTTAAAAAAAATTGAACATATTTGTGATTTTTTAAAAGCTATTGAAACGGTTAATTCATATTATCAACTTGAAGAATATAAAATTGAACGAGATTATTTTAATAATATAAATCGCATTACAAACTTTGATATATATAATCAACAACGAATTGCTAATGCTAATATCCAGTTTTTAGAAAACTATGATTTTGTGCAAAAAAATAACCTAACATTTCTTTTTACTAAGCAGGAATTAGCTTTTTTTAAAATTAAAAAAAATAATCTTGATAGTAGTCTATCTAACCTGGTGGAACTATTGGCTAATAAAAAAATTTATAAGTCAAGATCATCATTAAATCATTCGTTAATAAAATTAAGAACATTTGTAAAGAAATATAGTTCAAAAAATGTTAAACTAGCCAAAACCTAGAAAAAATAATATATTTTAAAATTAATTTGCATAAGTTTCTTAGCAATTTAAATGCTATTTTTGGGTTTAAAATCGAATGAATTGATAAAAATCCGTCGCTTTTATTAAATTAATAAAATTTAAAAAGTAGTAAAATTTATATTGTGAATTACACAAATCAAAACTCACATTTCACAACTGAACAATAACGATTAGTTTTCTGATCGTTATTGTTTTTTGTTTTTAAGTAAAAAAATGAAAGGATAAATAATGAAAAGAAGTAATAAAATTTTATTCTCATTAAGTGGTTTATCACTTTTTGCAGTCCCTATGTTTTTAGCATCATGTGGTCCTTCACATTCTAGTGCTAGATATGACCAAGTTTATGATGGCAAATTAAAAATTGCTACTGGTTTTTCTGAAAATAATGTTCAAGGTATTGGATTAAAAACTATTGTTAGTGAATTTAACAAATGATTAAAATCTGGTTCAGCTGAAGAACAAGCTAAAAAGACTGAAAAAGGTTATTTACCTGTTGAAATCGTTTTTACACCAAATGGTTATTCAACAAATGCCTTAGAAACTAAATTAAGTGCAAAAGAAACAAAAGAATTTTGAAATATAATGATTAACTACCCAACTGCTGCATCTATATTGGCAAAGTTGGACATGAATTTGGCCTTACCAAATGATGTTTATGAAAATTTGAATATTGCCGAAGCATTTAAGCATGTTAATGATGAAATTGGTGGTAATCTAGAATCAAAAGAAAAATGAGTAGTTCCATTTTCAAGATCTTCTGAAATGCAATCAGTTAATAAGGTTCTTTTGGGTAAATTATTAAAAGAATTAAAAGCTGCTGGTGTTAAAATGGGCGAAGATACTTCAACCAAAAAAGTTAAAGAATACATTGATTATTATGACAAGACATCAAAGAGTGATGCTAAATACGTAGACACTGAGTGAGCAAAGAGCAAAGCTACTGATATGGAAGCTGCTGAAAAAAGTATCTTAGAACTAAATTTAACACTTGATGACTCAATTTTTCAAGAATATGATAAATTAATTAATTTTGCTATTGCTGCCAAAAAATTATATCCAAATGATTTAAATAAACCTATTTTAGGCATTGACTCATTAGCATCAGTTGTTAATGTTATGAATGTTGCTATCACTAAGGGTAATGTAAGTGAACAATATATTAATCCTTCATCAGGTCATGATCTTACTGGGGGATATGATTATGAATCATTTAAACAAAATGGCACATTCCAAAATGAATTATTTAAAAAAATAACAAAAACTATTTTTGATGGTATTAAATCTGGAGCAGTTTGAATTGGCGGTGGTGGAGCTTATGGTTCAAGCTTATTAACTAAACATAATATGGCAATAAGCATTGGTTCAACAGCCGGATACTCACATACATATATAAGTGGTAATACAGAAACAATAAATTATATTAAGGATCAAAAAAATAAAGTTGAAAAATTATATGAACTTGTAAATAAAGGCGAAAAAGATGGTAAAGATGTTGTATTAAAATTCAAATCAGGAAGACATATAAATAATATCTATGCAAAAAATTTATCACAAGGTACTACTGTTGACCAATATGATAAACAATTAGCATCTAAAGAAGTCGAGGTAAAATTAGTTGATGAATTTAATAAAAATAAGGATTATCGCTTATTAGCCGGAAGCGTTGAAAACAATAACCTAGTTTTATCAAGTACACTAAAAATTGCACTTAGTGCTGAAGAAATAAAGAAAGTAGTTTCATTAGGTACAACATTTGTTAATGATGGAAGTTCATATGTATTAGTTGATAAAAGTTTAATTTCACAATTAGTATTTACCGCTGAAAAATTATTGAATTTTGATGATGCTGATTGAATTAGTACTCCATTGGTTAAAGATGCTTCTAAAGATAAAAAATCAGTATTTATTCAAGGGCCTTCACTTGTTTTGATTCATGCTAATGAAAAAGAAGATAAGGCAACCCAATTATTTGTACAATGATTGTTTAAGGAAAAAATAGCATCAATAAGTTTTACAAATAAAGGTAAAACTACTGAATACAAAAATGTTAAGCCAATTGATGCATTTAATTACTTTGGTAGCTATATTTCGCCAACTGCAGATTACATTAATCAAGATGTAAATGGAATTAAAGGTTTAAATAGAGCATCAAAAATTGCATTTGAAAACTTCAAAAAAATCCAAACAAACAGCAATGAATATCAACCGGCAGAAGACGTTTATTCAACATCTTCTGATAAACTAAGAGAATCAATTGGTTCCGCTGGTAGAGCTATTGTTAACAAGGTTTTAAATAAAAAACCAGTTAAATTTGAAGATTTTATTAATGAAATTCTTAAATTATTTGCATAATATCAAAATAAAAAAATACAAAATTTTTGTGTTTTTTTAACAAAAGGGAAGAAATGAAAAAAATAAAATTATTTTTATTAGCACCAATTTTTACCTTTCCACTATTGTCCGTTTCTTGTCAAAATGAAAAAACAAAAGAATACTATGATAATTTAAAATTAAATGCTACTTTTTTATTTGAACCTAGCAATTATCACAGTGTTGGAAAAACATTAGATAATGTTATTGAAACTGAAATTATTGATGATGTGGAAAAAGGAACAACTAAAAAAATCGCTTTATCATTATGAGAAAACTTTGGGGCTGTTGAGGGGCAAGTAACTCAAGTATTTGATGGTGATACTATCGAAGTTACAATCAAAAAAAATCTGACCTCAAAAACAACCTTTGAGAATGGACAAAAAATTAAGATTAGAATTCCATTAATTGATACTTTAGAGCAAAATACTAAGGATACAACAGAGCGTGAAAGAAAATTATCAAATCTTGATAGTGCTTATGTTGAGGGTATTCTTCAAGGTAAAAATGTAAGACTAGTATCTGATAATTGGTCTAATAATTCATATAGTAGATACGTTGCGTATGTATTCTTTGGCGATTCATTTGAAAAAAACTTTAGTATTGAAATGTTGGCTAATGGTTGGACATTACCAAGAATTGATGCTTTAGATTTTAAAACATTTGTTAATGATTATGAAAAAACCGAAAAGAGCGCAGTATTGTCTTATTTATTACCTTATGCTGCAAGGGCTTTTAATGACGGATATTTCAACAATAAAGGATTTTATGCTAAAGAAGGTGTTAATATTTCTGTCGGCGGTCAAGACCTTAACCTTAAATTTAAATTGCCAGTTGATTTGTCAAAAGAATATCAAGCTCATGGCTCTGATTTGATTAATGATGCATATCAATTTATGTATCCATTTAATATTGAGAAAAAAAATAAACAAAAATTTGTTAATCCACAAAATAATATTTTTGAATTTTTAGGAACTAAACAATCAAAGAAAGAAGTAAAATAAATGAAAAAGGAAAATAAAAAAATAACGCAAAGCCATATTCACGGTTTTTCTCAAGAACGTTATCAGGCTAAAAAATTAGTTCCTGCGATCGAAGTCAAGGATTTAGTCATTGACTTTGGTGAATCACTAGCTGTTGATAATGCTTCTTTTGCGATTGAAAAAGGAGAGTTAGTTACATTACTAGGCCCTTCAGGTTCAGGTAAAACTACTACTCTGAATGCCATTTCTGGATTATTGCGTCCTACAAGTGGAAAGTTATTTTTCTCTGGTGTAGATGTTACAAAGTTTTCACCTCAACAAAGAGAATTGGGGTTAGTGTTCCAAAATTACGCTTTATACCCTCATATGACTGTTTATGATAACATAGCATTTCCACTATTGAATGATAAACACTGAAAAGAAGAAATTATTGAAAAATCAAAATTAGCTCAACAAAAAATATTTGAACTAATATTTAAGTTCTATGGGGTTTCTGAAGAACTTATTTCTGAAACAAGAACAAAACTATACCACACTATTGATAATCCGCGCGAAACAAGAAATTATTTAACTGAGTTAAAAACACAATATAACAATATTATTGATAATGAAGTAAATAACTATAATTTCATTGTTACTAAAAAAACAGCTATCTTATCTAATTTAACTAAAAAAGTTTTAAAAGATATTAAAGATGTTAGGGAAGAAACAAATAAGTTACTTAATGACTTAGAAATTGAACGCGCTGCAAAAATAAGTGAAATTAAAGAACAAATTGAAATTATGATGGTTAGAGATAAGTCAGGGTGTGGTGATTTATTTGAAAAGCAAAAGAGTATTATAGTTGAATTTTCTAATAAAAGAAAAGAAATTAAACAACATCTTAAAGAAAAGATTAAGAATCTTAAAAATGAGTATGTTAAAAGATATAATGAAAGTAGACTTGAATATACTCAAAAGGTCAACGAAGCAAAACAAATTTTGAGAGAAAAAATTGTTGTTCAAAAGACCGATCCTATCGGAATGCAAATTAAGCAAATTAAGGAACGTTTAAAACATACGAAGATTGAGACGGAAACAGTATACAAAGAAGCTATTCGTTCTTTAATTATTCCAATTTTAGAAAGCAATAATATAAAAACAAGAAATTTAAAGAAGTCATTAAATGAATTAATTGCTTTATTGCCAGATGATTTACAAAAAGAAATTAGAATTTTAGGCAAAGATGTTTTAACAATAGAAGAAGCAATTATTAGAGATGTTTTAGATGTTGCTCAAAGAGTTGAAATTACTAAAAATTTACGTAAGAGACCAACGCAGTTATCAGGTGGGCAACAACAACGTGTTGCTATTGCTAGAGCTATTGTTAAGAAACCAAAGATTCTTCTATTGGATGAACCTTTATCAAACCTTGATGCTAAGCTACGTGTTTCTACAAGAAAATGGATACGTTCTATTCAACAAGAACTTGGAATTACAACAGTCTTTGTTACCCACGATCAAGAAGAAGCTATGTCTATTAGTGACAAAATTATTTGCATGTCTACTGCCAAAGTTCAACAAATTGGCGCTCCAATGGAACTTTATTTAACGCCTAAAAATGAATTTGTTGCTAAATTCCTTGGTGTTCCTGAAATGACTATTTTTGAAACACCAATTAAAGATGGATATGTATATTACGAAGGACAAAAATTAATTAAAGCCCCTGAAAATTACAAAAAAGCAACTATTGACTTAGGATTTCGCGGTGAATCGTTGGTTGAAGACGAAAACGGAATTATTACTGGTGATATTAAATTAGTTGAATATCTAGGAAAAGAAATCCAAGCCCAAATTTATATAAAATCAATTGATAAGATTGCTAATGTTTTCCTTTCGGCTAAAACAAAATATGAAATTGGTGAAAACGTTAGATTAAGTATTAAAAGAAAAGAATTGTACCATTTGTTTGATGTTGATACAAAGGAAAGAGTTTAATGAACACTTACTTTTGAAAAAAATATCGTATCAAAAAGACAGGGGAAGCTCTAAGTATATTAAATACTAAAACACCATTTTGAAAACCATTTTTATTGATGTTGCCTTCCTTAATTGCCTTGGCGTTTATGATTATTATTCCATTTATTCTTGTTATTATTGTATCATTCCGTGCCCCAACATCATTTAGAGGATTCGGATGATCAATAGCAAATTATTATCAAACAAAAGGAAAAGCAGGGGTTTTTAATGATCCTAAATTTGATGTAGCAGTTGTTAATTCATTGCTATATGCCGTTGTAGCTCTACCAATAGGGCTTTCAATATCAATATTAATAAGTTCTGCTATTACAACGGTAATTAGAAGATATGCACGTAGTTTTTGACAAACTGTTTTCTTCTTACCATACATGACTGGTGCTGTAGCTGTTTCGCTAACATTCTCAGCTATTTTTGGTAAAACAAGTGAAGGTGCTATCTTTCCACTGTTGTATGGTTCAGGTAATAGATGAAATCCCTTTATAGTGATCTTGATCCGTGGGATTTGAGGAGGATTGGCCTTTCAAGTGTTAATTCTAACCACATCAATGTTATCAGTTAATCCTGACTTATATAAATCGTCAGCAATTGATGGCGCAAGTAGTGGGTCTCAATTCTTTAAAATTACCCTACCTTCAATTCAAAAAACAATTTCATTCTTATTTACGATAGGAATTATTAATGGTATTAAGGTCTTTCCGTTGGCCTTATATAATAACGATGCCTCAGCTTCTATTACAGAAAATGGTAGTACGTTATTGCTTTACATTTTTCAAGCAACAAAATCTGGAGAATTCGGAAGAACCGCTGCTGCTTCAGTGTTCTTATTTATACTAGGTACCTTAGTTTCATTTACATTGAAGAAATCAGTATCATCAATTTTTAAACTAAAAACTAAATTGGGAGAAAGAAATGTTATCAACAAGCTTAAAGCTGAGATACAAAAGAGAAAAATCAGCTTTAAAATCTAAACAAGAATTAATGTCCAAGCCTTATTCAACAACAAATGTATGAGGCAAAATATTCTCTTGATCATTTAAAATTGCTATATTAACATTCTTTAGTTTCTTAGTTGTTCTTCCGTTTTACTTTATGATTGAGCAATCGCTTGTTGACCCAAGATTTTATGGCCAACCAGGTTCAAAGATTGCTTGATGACCATTTGATTATGAAAAATTCTTGTCAAATGGTAAAGAGTTTGGCGGCAATTTGGGAACTAGTTTTTACTTTAGTAATTTCCTACAATCACTACAGGAAGGTTATCTACAAGCACTAGTATTCACAGCTGGATTTACAGCTTTATCTGTTGTTGTCAGATTATTCTTTGCAACTACACTTGGTTATGCATTATCTCTTAGAAATTGAAGAGGAAAAAATGCATTTTTCGGAATGCTATTATCATTGTTAGTTATTCCTGAAATTACTTTATTGTCTTTACAATATACGTTAGTTTCTAAAGCCGGTTGAATCGGTACTAAAAATCCATTAATTATTATTTCAATGGTTGTCCCATTTGCTACATCAATTTTTAATGCATATATGTATAAAAACGCTTTTGAAGCTATTCCAAATTCAGTTAAGGAATCATCAATGCTTGACGGGGCAAGTGGAATTAAGTACTTCTTTAATGTAGCTTTACCTATGGTTAAAGCCACAACATGAACAGTTATTATTTTGACCGCTCTTGCTTCATGGAATTCATATACATGACCTGCATTATTGTGAGATGCAGCACCTGGTAAAACTGCTGGTTATTATGCACCAATTAACTTATGATTATTTACAACCGGTAGAGTTGAAGTAGATGGTGGCGAAGCACAAATAATTTTATCGGTAAGAATGGCTGCTACAATTTTAGCTATTTTGCCTATGATGATTGTGTACTTTGTTTTAAGAAAGAGAATTATGGCTGCTATTTCTAGACAAGGAAATGCAACAAAAGGATAAACTATGGATTATAAAAATTACAGTATTATAAATGATCAACAAAAAACAAAAAAAGTTGGAAAAAGAGTTTTGAGTTTTGTAGGAATTTTAACAGTTGTTGTTGCTGGTTTAGTTATACTAGGATTCATAATCTATGGTTTAATTGTTGGTGTAACTAATATATTCACTCAAGACACATTAAGATTATTGAGTTAAAATAGAATATACAAAATCTAATTAAAACAGATCTTTATAATAGGTCTGTTTTAATTTGTCTATTTTTTGCTAAATTTAATATAAAATATTAAATTATGAAATTTTTTAAATTCAAATCAACTGAAATGCGTATTGCAGAGCAAACATTAAAAAAAATTAATCAATTAGAAGAAAGTATTGCCAAATTAAGCGATGAGGAACTGAAAAATAAAACAATTGAATTTCGTGAAAGAATTAGGTTAGGCGAGAGTCAGGATGATATTAGACCTGAAGTTTTTGCTGTTTCACGTGAAGCAACAAAAAGAATTTTAGGCAAAAGACCTTATGATGTGCAAATGATAGGTGGTATTATTCTTGACTTAGGTTCTGTTGCAGAAATGAAAACAGGTGAGGGAAAAACTATTACATCTATCGCCCCCGTTTATTTAAATGCTATTGGTGGCAATAGTGTTATTGTTTCAACAGTTAATGAGTATTTAGCAGAACGTGATGCTGAGGAAATGGGGCAAGTTTTTAAATTTCTCGGTTTAAGTGTTGGTATTAATAAAGCACAAATGCATACTAATTTAAAAAGAGAAGCTTATGCATGTGATGTTGTTTATTCGGTTCATTCAGAATTAGGTTTTGACTATCTAAGAGATAATATGGTTATGTCAAAAGAAGAAAAAGTTCAAAGAGGGCTTGATTATATTTTATTGGATGAGGTTGATTCTATTCTAATTGATGAAGCTAAAACACCATTAATTATATCCGGTGGTGATCATGAAGAAAGTACAATGTATACTATTGCAGATTTATTTGTAAGAACATTGAACCAAAATGATTACTTTATTGACGAAGAAACAAAATCTGTTTATCTTACTGATGAAGGAATTGAAAAAGCAAATAAATATTTTAATTTAAGAAATCTATATGATCTTGAAAATTCGGAGCTTGTTCATAGAATTCAAAATTCATTAAGAGCTCATAAAGTTATGAAGCTTGACGTTGAATATATTGTTAGAAATGATAAGATCGAACTCGTAGATTCGTTTACTGGTCGTATTATGGAAGGGCGCGCCTATTCCGAAGGTTTGCAGCAAGCAATTCAAGCGAAGGAAAGAGTTGAGATTGAATCAGAGACAAAGACACTTGCTACTATTACATATCAAAATTTCTTTAGATTATTTAAAAAAATTAGCGGTATGACTGGTACTGCCAAAACGGAAGAAAAGGAATTTATTGATATCTATAATATGCGTGTTAATGTTGTTCCAACAAATAAACCAGTTATTAGAAAAGATGAAAAAGATGAAATTTATGTTGATATGCATTCTAAATGAATGGCCGTTGTTAAAGAAGTAAAAAGAGCCTTTCAGCGTAAACAACCTATTTTAATTGGAACAGCACAAGTTGAAGATTCTGAGGTTCTGCATGAATATTTATTGCAAGAAGGCATACCACATACTGTTTTAAACGCAAAACAGGATGCTAGCGAAGCTGAAATTATTTCAAAGGCTGGCCAAGCAAGTGCTGTAACTATTGCTACTAATATGGCAGGACGTGGAACGGATATTAAGCCAACAAAAGAAGCTATTGAACATGGCGGTTTATACGTTCTAGGAACAGAAAAAGCCGAATCACGTCGTATTGATAATCAACTTAAGGGTCGTTCTGGCCGTCAAGGGGATATAGGTTATACTAAATTCTTTTTATCGTTAGATGACCAATTAATTTTGAGATTTTCTGTTCAAGATAGATGAAAGGAAATATTTAAGGAATATGGTTCAAATCCTATTCCTGGTGAATTAATTCGTTCAGCATTTTTAAAAGCGCAAAAGAAAATTGAAGGTTTTAACTATGATAGTCGTAAAAGTGTTTTAAATTTTGACGACGTTATTAGACAACAACGCGACCTAATATACGAACAACGCGACTTAATTTTGGAACGAGACGATTTGGGTTCAATTATATACAAGATGTTTAATGTGGCTGTTAAGCAAATTGTTAATAATCCTTATTTTGTTAAGAAAAATGACACAATGGATTTTGATAATTTTGCCGAATATCTAAATCGTAATTTTATGCTATTAACTCAGCATCAATTTGAACCAGGTGAAATTATAAAAATGGATCGTGAAGAGTTAAAAAATTATATAACAAATATCTGAAAAAAAGAATATGACCGTTTAAGACAAAACATAATTGAAAAATATGGTTTAACTTCATTAGTAAAATCAGAAAGAAATATTATCCTAAATGTTTTTGATTCAGGATGGCAAGACCATATTAATGTTATGGACAAATTGCGTCGTAGCACTCATTTAGTTCAGTATGCTCAAAAAAACCCATATCAAATTTACACTAAATTAGGTTCAAAAAAATTTAAGGAACTTACTGATAGAATAGCAATGGAATGTAGTATTAACTTATTGAATAACTATGAGGCATTGCCTTCCTCAAATAGCCAAATTGATTTTCCTTGATTGGCAAATAATATTAATCCAAACAATATTCAAGAAAGCATTAATGCTGCAAATGAATTTATTAACTTTTTACTTGAATCAGAAAGAAAACGGCTAGTTTCTGAAGGAAAAACCCCAGAAGAAATAGTTGAAATTCTTAATAATCAAAAGAATGAAGTTTTGCGTGAATTTAAACTAAAATTAGAGGGTTTTGATTCCACAACAAAAAGAACAAATTAAATTAATTTGTTCAAAAAAGTGGCTGTTTTGCCATTTTTTTATTTCTTAGTTTAATGATTGAATAGCGAATTAAATAAAACTAATTTATGTTAGTGATATTTTTGCAGTAAATATGTTTTTTATTAGATCAAGGACGTAAATTAGAATAATGTTAAGTAGTAAAAAGTGCCTTCATAAATGCCTTGGTTTTGTCTAAATTTTGGTCATAATTAGAGCATTAATCGCGAAATTATGCCAAAACAAAAAAAAAAAAAAAATACTATAAAATATGCTTTATAAACTCAATTAAACATAAGG
>NZ_JBSQBA010000008.1:0-43042 GCF_053851655.1 Mycoplasma sp. 327 | reverse complement strand
CCCTCAGAGATGAGTATTCCCTATTAAATTCCTTATAGACTATGAGGTTGATAGGCTGGAGGTGTAAGTATAGCAATATATTCAGCTGACCAGTACTAATAAATTGATTGGTTTAATAGTGATTCTATAGAAGTTATCTAAAATAAAAAAAAGTCGATATTCAGTTTTTAGGGAACAAAAAAGCTTGCCATAAATATAGGCAATTTTTTTATATTTTTAGTTGTTTAATTTTTCCCCAAAAAGTGGGAATTTTTTTTAATTTAATGATGGCTTTATTCTTTTTTTAACTTAAATTTTAGTGGTTTTTATAACTAAAACAAGTTTAAATTGATTTTTTTATGTTTGATTTAATAAAATATTCATCGATATTTAATAAATCTAGCGACTCTTTTTGGCTCCCAATCATGTGGAGAAACTATAACAAAATAATTAAAATTATCAAGACCTGCTTGATAATTTTTCTTATTTATTTCATAAGAAATTATTTGATTTTAAAGTAGATGAAAAAAATAAAACAATTTCTTATGAAATTTCTAAAGTAGAACTATTTTTTTCTAATTTTTTATTAGAAAATTGTTAATTCTTAGTCAAATTGCAACATTTTTATAGTTTAAAAATATTTATCAAATATATGATATTAAATTTATTTTTAAGACCTAAAAATTTAAATTAAATAAAAAATTATTTCTTTATTTTAAAATCAATATCAAAATCATTTTTTATTTTTATAAATTCAACACCAAAGGTGCTAAATATTTTTAGGCTAGCTTTAAAATCATCTGCTTCCGGTTTATATTCACTAGCATAATAAACTCTTGATATTTTTGATTGGACAATTAATTTTGCACAGTTATAGCATGGCGAATGTGTAACATAAATTGCTGAACCTGGTTCAATTTTAGAATTAGTTAGATTAGCATTAATTATAGCATTTGCTTCAGCATGAACAACATATGTATATTTTGAATGTAGCACATCATCAGAACAACTTGGTCGATTCCATGGAAAGGCTAGGTCATTATCAACCTCGGTGTTATTAAAACTAGTTGGCATTCCATTGTAACCTAATGAAATGACATAATTATTTGGGCTTACAATACAGGCCCCTACTTTTGTTGTTGGGTCCTTAGATCTAAATGCACTTAATTTGGCTAAGGACATAAAATATATATCTCATTTAATATTGTCTTTATGTTCGTTAAAAATAATATTTTTTGTCTTTGAATTCATAATAGTAAAATTTTATCACAATTTTAAAAAATCAGACTCCGCAGACCCTGATCTAAATTATTTAGTGAAATAAGCAAAAAAGCTCGGATAAGACATTAACTATGTTAATCCAATTCATTATGCTAAATAATTAGCCATAACAAGTTGAATTAAAAAAATTATATCAAAAATATCTAATATTGCTTTATTTTTTTATTTTATTTTTTATATTAATAAAACTGCTAAAACTAAGTCGATTTTTATAAATAAATTTAAAAAGTATTATATTTTTTTGCAAAAAAATTTTAAATGTTGTTAAAATAATTAATGTTAGGAAAAAATGATGGACATAAAAAAAATAAATGAAAATTATCAAATTTCTAGTATGTTCACAGCTATAATAGCTGCATTTTTTGCTATTGAAATTATTAATTTCAACAAGGGTATTATTAAGATGAATTCTATGAATTCGTGAAATAAAAATATTATTCTTGGAGGAATTTGTAATGCAACTTATACATTTAAATATCATAATTAATAAGATTAAAATTAAAAAGAATAATATAGATTTTTCATATTTCAACATTATTTACCGTCCTAAGATTATGGATTTTAGAGGTACATAATTACTCAATAAACATAAGAATTTTCTTAATAAAAAAGTATCTTTTAGCATTTTCTTAATAAAACCCAGATTTAAATAATTTCAATAAAAAAGTAATAAAAATCAATCAAAAATGTATTAAAAAAGTCACATTGAAAGACAAGAGAAAATGCGCCTCTTTAAGAGCAAAACCTAACAAAAGATTAAAAATAATTTATAATTATTTTGTAATTTTATATAAGTCATTTTATATAACTAGATAATAATTTTTTAAATACAATAACACCTTAATGACTTTTATGGAATTATAAAAAATGGAGATTAAAATGAAAAAAGCAAACAAAATATTATTAGCTTCTTTACCTTTACTTAGTGCTTCAGTGCCCCTGCTTTTAGCAAGCTGCAGCAACAACTTACAAAGCGGTAAAGTTCATAAATACGTGTTTGAATATAACTCACCTTATACAGGGCAAGCATTTGTATATGATGCTTCAAGATCGTATGGTGGATATGTAAGTGTCGCAACGACACAACAAACTTCAGCTGGTTTGGTTCGCATTGAAAATATCGGAGAACCAGTTTTAACTAACAAAGTCAAAAAGGATCAAAGTGGTAAAATAATTGGAACTGCTCAATATATCACAACTCCAACTTGAACAAAAAAGGCATTAGCAATGGCTTCTGCAGTTGTTATAACAGACAAAAATGGTTCTATAACAACATTTGATTCCGATGATGCCGATATCATGACAGAGCCTAATGGTGAAAAAGACGGAGTTAAATATTACACTTCTGCTTCAGTAGAATTAAAATCGAATAATCAAAAATCTATCAACAGTTTTAACTTTGATAATAAATTAAAATCAGCTACTAAAGTTCAATTTATTATTCGAAAAGGTGTTTTTTGGGTTGACGAAACGGGTAAAAAGACGAAATATGAAGTTAATGCAAAAGATTTTTATTACTCGTGATTAAGAACACTTTCTGTCAGTCAATCATTTAGAGATAAAAATGGTGGTTCTGAGGAACTTGATAAAGAAGCTGCCAAAGTTTTATCAGATGCTTCTTCATCAGCCTTTACTGATAAAGAGGAGTATTCAAATGATTATTTATTCAGTCTTTTCGGTATTGATCATAAGAAGTTTTCTGTAGAAAAAGAATTTATACAAAAAGTAGGATTAGATGATGCTGTAACATTTGAAAAAATTTCTAATCATGATGATCCAGAATTTACAGAGTTCTTTAATAAGTTAATATTGAGAGATTATACCTTTCAGCCAGCTCCTTCGCAATATATTGATGAAAAGAATCAAACAGAGCAATTGCCAGTATATAACTATAACGGTTTGCAAAATGGTGAAACCAAAAAATTTGAAGATAAGATTAAAAAATTAGATAAAAATTCTATAGTATATAAGGTTGGAGCCTATTGATATGGAGTAAGTTTAAAAAACACTTTATATAATGGCGCATATTATATATCACCTCAAAAAGGCCAAGAGTTAATTCTTAAGAAAAATAAGAATTACTATGATCAAAAATTTGTGAATAGCCCTGATACTATTGAACAAATAGTGTTTATATATAATCAAAACGTTGCGGCAGAAACATTTGCAGACAGAATTTTTAATAAGTACAAAGAAGGTAGCGTTTCACAAATTGCATTTAGTCAATTAAATAAAGCACAACAAGATGAAATTTTGAGAGATGGTAATAAATTTGGATTGCGTTACATTCAAGTTGTAAATACAAATAGACCATTTTATAGAAACGTTGCACAACCATTTGTTAGAGCACTTCCTCAAGGGCAAAAAACTAATTTCTATGAATTCAATGATGCTTTTGCTAAATTAGTTTATGGGGCAACAAGAGACGAGCTATCAAAAGGTTTAAATGATCCAAGTGAATTTATATCTGGTCGTGGATTAATTTTTAGAACTTTAATAAATGCTGCAATTAATTGAGATGAGTTTGCTTCGCAAGCAACCAGTTCTCAGTCATCGGCATGAATAGCAAAAGTTGCAGATGGTTCACCAATTGGCGGTAGTGACCAACAATCATCAAAATTCAGAACTCCAAATGATGTCAGAGACAGAATAAACTCTTTATTTGCTCTAAAGGCAGATAAGTCTGGAAAAATTGATTTTGGCACAATAGGCAAAGAAATAAGTCCTAGCGAAAATGAAGAAGTGTTATTTAAAAAGAATGGAACGAGATCGCAAAAACTTGAATCTGCCGGTTTTGAACAAATTAAAGAAGAACTAAAGAAATTAATTGATAATTTTTATAAAGAATTTCCTGAATATAAAGACCAAGATATTGAGTTTAAATATGCCTTTCCATTTATAAATATACCTAAGGGATATAAAACAGCATTTGAAAGTATTCAAGAAACATTTTCACAATTACATCCAAAATTAAAATTATCAATATATTACACTGATAATAAAGATGATCCTAGATTTGATAATTTTAGATCAAGAGGATCAAATGGATCAGAAACTGTTTCGTGATCATATGACTACGACTCAATCGGTTCGGGATATGACGGCCTTTCATTTAGCGCAAACCTAGTTCCGACATTAACTTGAATAGCAGCAAATGATTCGGATGATAAAAACAAATTAATAAAAGAAAATTATCCAAAAATTTATCAACTTGCAAAGGATATGGTTAAATATGCTAACGAGGATGGACCACATAAGTGAATTGGTTCAGTACCGTTTGCGGATCTTCATTTAGTTGAAAACAAATATAAGGGACAATACCTACCATATACTACCTCTGTTACCTTTGAAAAAAGAACTGAAAACGGAAAAGAACACTATTTTCTAAAAAGAGATAGCAATAATAAAGCAATCCCTTGAACATCACATGATGGCAAGCATGGAACAGATGCTTATGCATGAACAGCAGCATTTTGATTACAATATATTGCAAAACATACTAATGAACAAGCAATTGAGTTAATGGAACAATTTACATCATTCTTTAATATTGGATTCACATATGCAATTTTTAAACAAAAGAACGAATTTGGTAGAGCATTAGTAGAGAAAAAATTTGTCGTACCTGATTCCACAAATCCTGGTGTCGATCTATATGTAGATTGAAAGATTAAAAACTAATTTATACAATGTTTAGATATATACGTCAAAGAATATTATTTGCACTCCTGACATTGTTTATTATAACTTTTGTTGTATATACACTTGTCAGCGCTTTTGGGCAAAGTCCGGTTAAAGCAATAGTTGAAAAACTATTTCAAAATCCTAAAAATAAGCTCTCAATTGAGCAACTTACATATGACAATGAAATAGCTTTTGGGCTTAGATATGAAGATGGTACGCCCATTCCTATCATCGTAAGATATTTCCGCTATATCGGAAATATCTTTCGTGGTGATTTTGGATTTATTATTAATAAAGAAAATAATCCAAATCCTTCTGAATATACTAACATACAATTATTATTTTTTACCCCATTAAAATATTCGATTAGAATTACTCTTCCTGCATTTATTATTAGCTCAATTAGCGGTATAACTATTGGTGTTTTTGCCGGTTATAAAAGGGGAAAATTATTTGACTCTGGCGCTAATTTATTTGTTCTATTATTTGTAGCAATTCCTTCATTTGTTTTAGCTCCGATATTAATTACCATTTCACTAAAAATTGGTATTCCAACCGTAGTTCCGAGAGATGCTCTTGAACCAACATTTGGTAAATTATTTGTATCATATCTACCGCCTGTGTTAATTATTACCTTAACTTCAATGGCTGTATATGTTAGTTATACAAGAAATCAAGTAATCACTGTATTAACATCTAATTATGTTTTAATAGCGAAAACTAAAGGGTTGAAGGCTACTCAAATATTTTTTAAGTATGTATTAAGAAATATTTCGATTCCATTATTTAGCTTATTATTTGGCTCATTCCTTGGGCTATTGTCTGGTTCAATTATTATTGAAAGATACTGAGATGTTCCAGGAACAAGTACTGTTATTGCTAATTCATTTCCAACTGGAGAAATTAATATTATTATGTTTTCAACGATATTCTTTACTGGAATTGGATTAGCTGCTGAGATATTTGTAGATGTAATGTTTGCTGTATTAGATCCAAAAATTACATATTCTGCACAAAATAAGAAAAATTATTGGCTATTTTTTAAAGCATTTTTAGAAAGAAAGAAACTTGAAAAAGATCTATATGCAAAAAGGGCATTGAATCAACAAAACCATAATTCTATGTCTCAAAATCCATAATGAAAGGTAGGTTAGAACGTTAAATATGGAAGATAATTTACAATCTCAGATTAAAGAATTTAACAAAAAATACAAAATAAGTTCTGAACTATCTAGAAAGTTCGGTTTTGTTTCTGAAAGTGATAAGGTTCAAACCTCCTCAATAGCAGGGCGCCCTAAAAAAATGGCTATTGAAATTATAAAAAGATTCTTTTCAAACCCAATTGTTGTTGTTTCGCTAATTGTGTTTTTGTTTATATTACTGGCATCATTATTAATTCCATCAAGTCTAGTCACAAATTATACCCCCAACAAACCAATTAATGGTTATGATTTTATTAACTCGTTGCCGCCGGCATATTCACCTTTTGTAACTAAAGCTATAACACCCGACGATCAGATTTATAAATTCTATAATTATGTTGTTAGTCATGGAAAGGAATTAGGGCAAGAAGTTGAATGAAATAATTGATTTGCATTCTTTACAAATTCAACAACCATTGACACTAATGATCAAGGTCAATTATTTATTCACTATAATGCTTATCATTTATTTAAAGCGTGAGTTCTGAATGGTTTAATTAACTCAAGACCTAACGGAGTTTTACTAACTGATGAATATGTAACTAAGGTTTTAATACCGCAAGTTCCTACATTAAAAACTATTTTAGGAACCTCTTCAACTGGTTATGATATATGAGTTACAACGTGATATGCAACATGGAGAGGGATTGAAATTGCTATTATTACCACAATAATTCAAGCTGTGTTTGGCATCACTTTAGGTGCGGTCCTTGGTTTTTATGCGGGTAAATTAATTGATACAATCATTATGAGAATAATTAATATTTTTAATGCTCCACCAACAATTATTTGGATTCTTATATTTGTCGGAATCTTTGGGACAAACCAAATTTCCTTGATTTTAGCTATGTCTATTGCTGGATGGCCATTGTTTGTGGGTTTAACAAGGTTATACATAATAACCGTTAAAAACGAGGAATATATAACAGCCTCAAAAGCAATAGGTGCTTCTGCCTCAAGACAAATATTTGTTCACGCCTTGCCTGCAATTATTGGGAAAATTGCTAACTCGTTTGTTAAAAATGTCCCAAGTGTAATTTTATGAGTTGCATCATTGGCATTTCTTGGTTTCTTTAAATCTGGGAATGATACTAACTTAGGTCAGATCTTAATTGAATCGGCTTCAGAAGCTAGTGAAAACGTATGAGTAATCCTACTTCCGACATTAATATTATTATTACTATCATTATCGCTAAACTTTATGGCTCTTGGTATTCATGATGCCCTTGATCCTAGAGTAATAACTAAGGGAAAGAGAAAATAATTATGTCACAAATTAAAAAACAAACTACTCAAAAGCGATCATATTTATATTCTAGATTTCAATCGCAAGAAATAATGGAAGATGATAAATTGTTAGAAGTAAGAAATTTACATGTAAGTTTTCCAGCAGGCAGAAAAAAAACTATTCATATTGTTCGTGGTGTTGACTTGGATGTTAAGCGTGGGCAAATTGTAGGATTAGTTGGTGAATCAGGCTCTGGCAAATCAGTAACATCAAAAACGTTAATTAATGTTAATGAGAATGGAATTATAAGTGCTGATAAAATCCAAATTGGTGATTTGGAACTAAGCAACATTTTTAAAAAAGAAAAATATTGGCAAATTGTTCGAGGTCAAAAAATTGGATATATCCCTCAAGACCCCTTAACATCGCTAAACCCAACTCGCACCATTGGAAAACAATTATTAGATGCACTTAATAATAATACTGAGTGAAGTGCTAAAACATATACTGAAAAAAAATCCTATTTATTGGGTTTATTAAAAACATTTGGTTTAAGGGATGTAGAAAAGATTTTTAGTGCTTATCCTCATACACTGTCAGGTGGTATGAAACAAAGAATTGTTATTACTATGGTAGTTGCTCTTAAACCAGATTTAATTATTGCTGATGAGCCAACTACTGCTCTTGATCCTACTGTTCAGGCTAGTGTTCTCGCTTTATTTGAAGAAATTAGACAAAAAATGGGGATTTCCATTATTTTAATTAGCCATAACATTTCCGTTATTGCGAAATTCTGTGATTATATTTATGTTATGTATGCCGGAAGAATTGTTGAAAAAGGTTCGAAAGAAGAAATTTTTACACAACCCGCTCACCCATACACATGAGCTTTAATATCTGCTATTCCTGAATCAAAAGAGGAAAAATTGTATAACATTAAAGGAACACCACCAGATATGGCTAACCTTCCTGTTGGTGACCCTTTTGCTCCTCGTAATGATTATGCTCTTGAAATTGATTTTATCAAAGAACCTCCTTTAATCCCAATAACTGAAACACACTCAGCCGCTACTTGATTATTAAGTCCTGAAGCACCGAAGGTTGAACTCACAAAAGATCTACAAAATCGTTTAGAATTATTTAAAAAGGCATTTCAAAATGAAAAATAAAGAAGAAAGAAAAGTTATATTATCAATTGATAATCTTAAAAAATATTTTGTTAGTCAAGGTATCATTAATAAAGCTGTTGATGGTGTATCTTTTGATCTTCATGAAGGAGAAATTGTTGGTCTTATTGGCGAGTCTGGTTCAGGGAAGACAACTGTTGGTAGAACAATATTGAGACTTTATGATGACTATAATGGATTTGTGCGACTAGAAGATAAAATAATTTCAGGTAAGCATATTAGCCTATCGCTTAAAAAATATCTACGTAAAAACGTTCAAATGATTTTTCAAGATCCTCATGCTTCTTTAAATAGTCAACAAAATATTTATACAATCCTAAGAGAACCGTTATTAGTCAACGGTATAATGAAAACTAAAATAAATGATATTTTCAAAGATTGGTTAGAAGTCAAAAAAACATTTAAATATACATTTCAAATTCAAGCCATGAAGCTAGAACTTCAAAATTATCAAGAAATTAACCGCCTTGCTAATCCTTTCTTTTCAAAATGAAAAAAGGCATTCGCTGATTTTAAATTAGATGAGGAATTGAGCCGTGAAGATAACTTTTCGTTGTTTTATGCTTACCTAGAAGAAAAACAAAGAATGGAAAGTTTGATTATTAATAATATGTATTCAAACGCTTCGTCGTTGATAAATTTCTATTATGAAATGCAATCTAAATACCGTCGCGAAGAATTATCTAAGGAAGAATTAGCATATCGAAAAGCACAAGAAGAATTTAAGAAAATTAGTAAATTAAGTTGTTTATCTTGCGAACAATATGATGATATGAAGGAATTGGAATATCTTCTTGCTAAGAAAAAACAACTAATAAAAGAGCATAAACATCAAATTTATATTTCTAAAAATACGTTTAGTAACTTCTGTGTGGAAAATAAAAATGAAAGAGGCTTAGTGAATATTGCCCGACTAATGTCTACTGATTTAGATTTCTATTTGTATAATTTAAAAAATGAATATCTATTCAAAGCAAGAGTGATGACCTTGAATTCATTAAAAAAATGTCTAACATTTTTACATTATGAAGATATAAAACAATTGGTTAAAGAGCTTGAAAGTTATGTTTTGAACTTTTATAATACACATCTAGAAAAAATTGAGTATTCAAAGATAATGTTAGCGCAAATTAAGCAAACATTAAAAGAAAATTTTAAGTTTGATTTTTCTAAATATACCGAAATTTCCAATAGAAATGAGCAAAACTTTCGCGATGAATTAGAACAATTAAATTCACAAATATCTACTTTAAAGCAAAGAATAGCGCTAAAACAAATTCCGCAATATTCACATCAAGAATTGTCACAAGCGCATAAAAAACTTAAAGAGGCCAAAGAACTGTATTTGCAAGGTCGCTCTAACTTCTTAGTAAGTTATAAGAAAATTATTGATGACTTGTATCAACAAATCCAAATTGAAAAGGCAGAGTATCAACGTTTAGTGGCTGATCAAACTATTTGCAATGATTTATACAAAAAACATAAATTTGAATTCATTAAATATGTTAAAAATCTTTATGATACTAAAATTAATTCTCTAACCGAGAAATATAACGTATTAAAAGAATCACTAAAAGCAAAACCTAATGACCTAAATATTTTTAAAACAAATAAAGATATCAAAAGGATTCTTGAAAAAATTCAGGCTATCAAAAAAGATAAAGATACTGTTGTTAAAATGTATAACTCTGATATTGCCTTGAAAGAGGATACATTAAAATCATTTAATATCGAAAGAGATTATTTAAGAAAAGACATTAAGCGTATTTATCTATTACTTGGCATTGACTATAAATGAGTTGAATTAAATCTTAATAAGAAAAATAGTGAAAATGTTGACGTTCATCATACGAAATGGTCTAAAAGATTTAATCTTTATGATTATAAGTTTTCATTTCCATTTGCTAAATATTTAATTTCAGAATTATTGTATAAAATGATTATTTATCGTTCTCTTGAAGATGTTGGTTTATTAAAACAATTTGCATATCGCTATCCACATGAATTTAGTGGCGGACAATTACAACGTATTGTTATTGCTCGTGCATTGATTACTGAACCAAAAGTTATTGTTGCCGATGAACCAATTGCTTCTCTTGACATTTCTATTCAGGCGCAAGTTGTTAATTTATTAAAAGATTTATGTATTAGAAAAAATATTGGTTTAATATTTATTGCCCATGATTTGAGTATGATTGAATATGTTGCAGATAATGTGCAAATTATGCATTTAGGCAAGATTGTAGAAAGCGGTAAAACGGAAGCTATTTATAATAATCCTTTACACCCATATACAATTAATTTGTTTAAGGCAATTCCCAAAATATCAAATGCTAATGAAAAGTTTCAAAATGTTTCATTTAATATTGATTATATTTATGAGCAACAGTTTCCAAATATGCCAATTAATTATCAAGTTGATAAAGAACATTGAATATACGGAACAAAAGAACAAATTGCAAAATGAGTTAAAAAATAGTTTAACTAAACATTAGACGAATAATATTGTCTAATGTTTTTTTATCTGTTTTAATTATAATTAATTAAGTATAATTAGTAATTAAAGAGAACAGATATGAAGAAAAAAAATTATAGAAAAAGTCAATATAGAAAATCTGGAAGTTATTGATCACGAAGCTGAACACTAGGTAATATTATTTATTTTTTTATTTCAATTTTTTTAATGATTTTAATGATATTATTAACAGGTTTTTTAAAAAAGCAGAGTTCTGTAAAAATAACATGGTCTAATGCAATTAGTGTTGGTTGTGTAACTGTTATGGGTATTGGCTTATTGGTCTTAATTTCTCGTAGCGGATTTGGTAAAGGATTGGCCTCGCCGATATTAAGCTTTTATCATAATTATCGCATTAACATGCGTGCTAAGGCTAAATATTATTCTGGTATGAATCAATTTGAAAAAGATAAGATTTTAAATAGTGAAAGAAATGCTTATAATATCGAACAAGCAAAAAAAAGCAAGAACAAAAATATTTTAGGATCAACTAACTTGGCTTCATATCTCATTATCGGCATTTCGTCCCTTACACTAGTTATTGGTATGCTAGCAATACATTTATAAGAATTTTAATTAATAATAAATTAAAAAAACAAAAGAAGGAATTTTTATGAAATATTTAATCGGAAATTTTAAGATGAATAAAACTTTTTTAGATGTCGAATCTTATATCGATGCTCTTGATTACCTCATAGATGAAAATAAAGCCAAATTAAATAACATTAAGATTGGCATTGCCCCTTCATTTGATAGCACATATATAGCTTATAATAATCCTCAGCGTAGTTATTTATTTGGATTGCAAAATATATTCCATGAATTAAATGGTGCTTATACTGGTGAAGTATCGCTTAATGTGGCAATTGAAGCAAATGTTGATTTTGTAATTATCGGGCATAGTGAAAGAAGATTATTATTTAGCGAAACTGATGAATTAATCAACCAAAAAATATTGCATCTTAAAAAAACTAATATTAAAACTATATTATGTATCGGGGAATCGATAAACGAATTCGAAACTGGCCGTACGTTTGATGTTTTACAAAAGCAAATCCAAAGCGCCCTAAAAGGCATTAGTGATTATAATAATTTAATTATTTCATATGAGCCTGTTTATTGTATTGGTAATGGAATTATTCCAAAGGTTGAACATATCCAAAATGTTGTAAATTTTATTCACAATGAATTAGATAAAAATGTTCCTGTTTTATATGGTGGCTCTGTTTGCTTTAATAGTATAGAAAGATTGGAACAAGTAAAGAATTTGAGCGGATATCTTGTTGGAAAGGGTTCGCTAAATGCAAATGACTTTGTATCGCTAGCATTAAAAATTAAATAAAATAACGACTTTTAGCATATAAATTTTATTTTTTTTACTTAGAGCCATAAATTATGAAGCAAGACAATTTTAAGAAGCATAACTATTTATAAAATTAAAAAATGAAATTTAAAAAAATTAAAATTCAACTTATTTTAAGTTGTTTTTTAATTTTGTTGATGTATGAATCTCTTATAATATAAAGACATAAACTTATAAAAAATATGTTATTAAAATTGGTTACTATTAAAAATATTTAGGAAATATTATAATTTTTTTCTCGTGCTCTATACAATATAAGTGCATATATAAATTATTGTATTAATATAAAAAAACATTGATTTTAGTCATAAAAAGCATAATGTTATATATGTCTTGATGAAATATTTTATAAAGGAATAATTATGATGAAAAGAAAAAAACTAGTGTTGGCATTGTGTTTAACATTGTCAGCTAGCTTAGTTATTGCTGGAGCAACAGCAATAACTTATACGTCGATTAAAAAAAGCAATCAAATAAGGCTTCAAAGAGATTTATTGATTGCCGAAAAAACAAAACTTGTTAATCAAAAGCAAGCGCAATTAGAATCTGCAAAAGATAAGTTAACAAAAGCGCAAGATAAACAAAAAGAATTGAGTAAGAAAATTAGCGATATTGAAAGAAATATTAAAAATATTCAATCTTCAAATCAAGATATCCAAGATAAGATAGACCAAGCTAGTTTAAATTTAGTTAGCAAGGAAGCAGAACTTAGCACTTCTAATAGTGCTTTAGAGATGGCGAGGACTAAGTTAGAAGATGCTAAACAAGAGCAGAAAAAAATTCAATCTGATTTTAATAGCGCCAAAAAACTTTTTGATGAAAAATTAGAGAATTTTAATTTAAAAACAGCGCAATTAGAAGAAGCTAATAAGTTATTAAAAGAAGCAAAAACAAAGAAAGAATTAGCACAGAAGCAATTGGAAGATGCCAAAATTTTAAGTCAACAAAAATCAGGGGAATTAATTCAAAAGGAACAGTCCTTACCACAATTAATGCAAGCTATTCAAGATGCTACTGATGAGAAGAAAAATGCTTCGGATAAGGCAAGTAAGGTTTCTACTGAGTATGAATCAAAAAAGAAAGATCTAGATAGCATAACAAGCGAATTAGATCAATTAAAAACGCAGCAAAATCAACTTTCTGATGAATATATGTTGGCTAAGCAAAAATTAGATGGATTATCAGAAGCAGTTACAAATAATGAAAAACGCATTGAAGAAGCTGTTAAAAAAATCAAAGAAACTGACAATATGATTACTCTAAAAACAGAAGAAGTAAATAATTTATCTAATGATATAGAAAAAATTAGAGAACCTCACAACACTGTTTTAATGCAACTAGATGAAGCAAAAAAACACTTGTCGATAAGCGATGAAGATTTAAAACTAAAGACAGAATCATTTAATAATGCTAATCAAGCCTTGATTGAAGCACAACAAGAATTGCAAAATGCTAAACAAGAGATAGTTGATGCAAAACAAAATCTAGATCAAAAAACAATAGAATTAGCCCAAAACGAAGAAGAAAAAAATAAACTTGAAAAAGAAAAAGAAGTTCTTGAAAATAATCAAAGCGATTTACGCCAAAAATTTGATGATCTCCAAGTGCAAGAACAAGAGGCGCAAGTTAAATTTGAAGAAAAGAAAGATGAGTTAGAACAAGTTTTAAAAGAATATGCACAAGTGGCTCAACAATTTGAACAAGCACAACAAAAAGTTGCCGAAATAGAGCAACAAAGATTAGAAGCCTTGAAGAAAATAGAAGATGCTACAAATGCACCGCAAACTAAACCAGTTGAAATTCAAGAATTAAAAAATAAAATAACCGAAATACAGCGTTCATTAGAAGAAATTAAGAATAAACAAAAACAAGACCAAAAAATATCGGATGATACAAAGCAAAAATTTCCGCAATTAGATGCTAAATACCAGTCTAAACTGCAAGAAAAAACCGAGATTGAAGAACAATTGGCAGAAAAAAGAAATAATGAGAACGAAGCTAAAAGCGAACTAGATCAAAGAATTTTAGAATTAAGTCAAAAAGAAACTGCTAAGAGTGAAGCAATGCAGGCAAAGCAGGAAGCTGAGCAAAACAAAGATACATTAGCTCAGGAAATTCTAGTTTTAGAAGACGAATTAGTTAAATTAGAAGCTAAAATTACTAGTGCAAATACTGAATATGAAAAAGCCGAAAAAGAAGCCCAAGAGGCTAAAGTGGAATTTAATAAGGTAGAAAAAGAGAAAAATAGACTTTTTGAAAAAGTTATAGATTTAACAAAAAAATTAAATGCAAAAAAAATTGATTTTGCTGAATTTTCAAAAGCTGATAAAGAAGCTTTTAATTATCTTAAAAATACCTTTAATCCCGCAATGACTAAATTAAGCAACAAAGAGCGAGAAAGAAATAATAAAAAGACTAGTAAGGATAATTTAGAAAAACAAAAAGTCAAAACACAGGAATCTGTTAACACTAAAAAACAAGAACTAGAAAATGCTAAAGCACAAATAGCAGAGAAGGACGAGTTATTAAGACGTCTAGAAGCTGAATTAGAAAGCTATAATAACGCCAAAAGTGAGGCAAGTGCCAAGTATAATTCTGCTTTAAATACTTTGAAAGCTACGGAAGAGAAAGCTAGAGTTACTCTTGCTGAAACAAATACACTTCAAGCGGAAGTTGAGGCTCTATTAAAGTCTCAAAATGATGCTGATACAGCTATTGAACAAGCCAAAAATGAAATTGCTGCTAAAAATGAAGAAATAGAGCAAACTAATAAACTAATCAAGCAAGCTGAAAAAGATTTAGCTGACGCAAATGAAAATAAAGCAAAAGCGCAACAAACCTTGGATGAAGCTAATGTTAAGAAAACAGAAGCCGAAGCTGAAAAAGCCAAAATTGAACCAGAATTTAAATCAAAATCAGAAGAAAAGGCTCAAAAAGAGGAAGCATCTAGTGTAGCTGAAGACGCTTACCAACAAATTAAGCAACAAAAGGATAGCTATTTCGAAAGATTAGAAGAATTAACAACCGAGATTGCTCAAACAAAAAGTAATATAAACCTACAAAAAAATATTATTTCCAAAGCTAAAGAAGCGCTTGAAGCAGCAAAAACTAGAAATGAAGAATCCACAAAAAGAGAAACTAGCGCATTAACTGATTTAGCTCAAAAAACAAAGGAATTTGAGGAAAAACAATTAGCTAAAAATGAATCTGAAAAAAATAATCAAGACTTAGTTCAAAAGAAAAATGAAGCCCAGAAAACCTTTGATGAATCTGATCATAATTTCCAACAAAAAACAAGAAACTTGGAGCAAGCAACAAATGATTTAAAAACTGCGCAACAAGAAAATAAGGAAGCTAAAAAAGAAAAACAAGCTGCGGAGGCTGATTTAGAAATTGCTAAAACTGATCTTTCTAACAAAAGAATGCAAGCACAAGAAAATGCAAGTAGAGCCAAAATGAAATTAGACGAAAAGACTAAGGAAGTTGATTCAAAAATCGAAGCAGTAAATCAAGTTAAAAGCATTGAATCTAAGGCAAAGGAAGCTAAAGATATTGCTGACCAAAAACATAATGAAGCAATTCAAAAATTTAATGATGCTAATAGTAATTTAAGTAATACAAATAAACAAATAAAAGAAATAAAAGAGGCTATAGCAAAAGCTAGCGAAACAATTGCCAACGCACCCCAAGAAATTGAAAATATAAGTAAAAACATTTCCCAACAAGAAAAAAATATTCAAGAAAAGCAAAATGCTGTAAATGTTGCATTGCAAGAAAAACAAGCCGTTCAATTTCCTAAGGAAATGAAGGAAAAACTGCTAGATGATGCAAATAAAAAAATAGAGAAACAACAAAATGATGTTGAATCTAAAACAAATTTAATAACTGAAATAAATAAAGAATTAGAAGATATTAAAAATCAAAAAGCAGAAGCCGAATCAAAAATCAATAATTTTGGTACTAAAATTCAACAAGAACTAAAAAATAAAGAATTAGCACAAAAAGAATTAGATAAACTTACTAGTGAAGTTAGTCAAAAAATTCAGGATGTCGCAGAAAAAACCGAGAGTCTAGAAGCTGCTAAACAAGATTTACTAAAAGCCACCCAAACAAGATAAAAAATATTTTTAAGTAAAACAACCAATTTCATTTAGAAGTTTCTTGTTTTACTTTTTTATTTATCTTAATATATGACATGTTAAAACATGCAAAATAAGAAAAAATACAAAATAAAACAAAAAAATAGATAAGGTGATAATTAAATAATTTATTAGCACTAATCCTAAAAAAAGCGCAAGAAAAGCATAAAAAATGAGTATAAAGTACCATTTATTATCTGTTTTTTAGTATATGTCTTACTATATATATATATATATATATTGTTTTGATTAAAAACCGATATTAGGCTAGTTTATTTTATATTAAATAATTTATATATATACATTAAAATAAAGCATTTTTTATAGGTGGTATTGTAATGAAAAAAAAGAAAATTACCTTAGCATTGTGTTTATCATTATCGTCTGCTTTAGTTGTGGCAGCTGGTTCTGTTTTTGTTTATAGTATAAGCAAAAAACAAGATAGCTCTAATTTGCAATCTTTAAATAAAAAGGTTATTGAGCAGAAGGAAAGAGAATTATCTCTTGCTAAAAACATGCTGTTAAAGCTAAAAAATAAGAAAAAAATATTAAACAAAAAAATTAATGAAATAAATAAAAATATCGAAAATTTTGAGGCTTTAAATGCAGAATCTCAGGATAAATTAAAGCAAATAGAAAATGAGACTATAAAAAAAGAAAAAGAAGTTTTAGAACATAGTCGGATTTTAGAAGAAATAAAAAAACAACTAGATAATCTAAAATCACAGCACGAAAAAACCATATCGGATTTTAAAAAAGCAGAACAAGTTTTTGAAGAAAAAGCTAAGAAATTAGCATTAAAAACTAAGGAATTAGAGCAAGCTAAAAAGGACTTAGAGCAAACTAAGAATCAAAACAAGTTACTTCAAGAAGAGTTAAACAGATTACAAGCTGATGTCCAAAGAAAAATGAATGATTTAGAGTCACAAAAGCATATAAAAGATAGCGCTAATCAAGTCATACAAACAGTAAAAGAAAATATAAAACAAGTTACTGAAGAACAAGATAAGGCCAACAAAAATCTTTCAGGAAAACAGCAAGAACTAGCAGCTTTAAAAGATGAGCTTGAAAAATTAAAGCAAAAACAAAAAGAAGCTCAATTAAATTATCAAGAAGTAGAAAATAAAATAGAATCTCTAAGCAAACAAATAAGCGATGCTGAAGCACTTATAGAGCAATTAACAAAAGAACTAGAAAAAAAGTCTAGTGAGGCAAGCATTAAACAAGAAGCAGTCGATGTTGCAACAAATGAATTGCAAGCTGCATTAGAAAAACAAAAAGAAGCGATACAAAAGTTAGAAGAAGCAAAGAAAAATTCACAACAAAGTGTAAATGAGTTAGAACAAAAAGCTAAGAATTTAGATATGGCTAAGAAATCATTGGATATTGCATTAGAAAATCAGCAAAAAGCCAAAGATGAATTTGAAAGTGCAAAAGCAAATGCTAAGTTAAAAGAATCTGATTTGACTCAAAAAAACAAAGAAAAACAAACAATTCAAGAAGAAATACAAGAAGCTAACCAAGAAAAAGATAGGCTGCAAAAGGAGGTTGATAGGCTAGCTGAAGAAGAAAATAAAGCAAGTGTTGAATTGGAAAATAAAAAAGATTCTTTAGAAGAAATCAATAAACAACATGCACAATTAAGCGAAAAAATACAGCAAGAAGAATTAAAAAATCAGCAAATTAATCAACAAGAAGCACAAAAGCAGCAACAATTAACTAACGCTATTAAAAATATACAAGACAAAGAAGCAGAAGGAAAGACAAACAATTCTGAATTAGCACAAGCTCAAGCAGAACTAGAAAAAGAAAAGCAAAACTTAATGGAAGTTAAAAAATTAAAGAGCAAAACTGAATCAGAATTAGAGCAGGCTTCAAAAAATGTTGATACTATAACACAGCAAAAATCAAAGCTTGAGGCCGAATTACAAAGTGCAAAAGAAAAAGCCAAAACCGCAAAAGATGATTTAGATAAGAAAACTGAAGAATTAAAATCGAAACAAAGCGCAAAAGAAGAGGCCAATAAAGTTAAGAAAGAAGCCGAATCTAAAAAATCCAATATTGATAAAAAATATCGTGAATGGCTCGATGAACATCGAAGATTACATTCTGAGGTAAACCGTAAAAAAGATGAACTAGATCAAATATCGGTTGAAATTGATGACTTAAAATTAAAAATTTCAGATGCTGATTATGATTATGAATATGAAAAAGATGTATTAGAGCAACAACTAAATGCAAAAGAAAATGAAAGAGATGAACTCGAAAAAACATTGCAAAAACTCAAAAAGCAAGAAGAAGGCGCTAAAAAGGCCTTAGATGATAATGAAAAAGCCAAAGAACAAGCGGCCCAAGAACTAGCCCAAAAAGAAAAATTATTTAAAAAAGCAGAAGAAGAGTGGAAGCAAGCTGAATCATCAAAAGAGCAGGCAGATAAAGCTTATAAACAAGCTAATGAAGAAATAAAAACTAAAGAAGCACAAGTTTCGCAAAAAGATTCGCAATTAAGTGAGTTTCAAAAAACTAAAGAAGAATTAACAAATAAAAACAATGAAGTTAATGCTTCATTTAAAAGTGCTACAAGTAAGGTTCAAGATGTCGAATCTAAAATACAAAAATTAAAAACGAATGATCAAAAAATACAGCAAAACATTGAACAAGAAACACAAAAGAAACAAAAAATTGAAGAAAAAATAGAAAGTCTCAATCAGCAAAAAACTAATTCGCAACAAGAACTAAAAAAACTAAAAGAATCACTTGCACAAAAAACAGAGGAAATGACTGAGGCAGAACGTGCTAAAAATGATGCTCAAACAACATTTGATGATGTAAAAAACAAAAAGCTAAATGTTGATAAACAATTATCTTCTATTTCAACTACAATTGCACAAAAAACTAGTGATTTAAATCAAAAATCAAATGAAATTTCCGAAGCAATGCAAGCATTGGAAGCAGCAAAAACTAAAAGTGAACAAGCTAAGGAAAAACATGATGATGCAAATGCAAAAGTGGAACAAAATAGAAGCAATGTGCAAACCAATCAACAAGAAGTAGATGCAGCAGAGCAAAAAAATCAACAAAACCTTATAACTGAAAGCAATATTCAAAATAAACTAAGTAATTTAGAAGAAGAAATTAAGCAAAAAAGAGAATCATTAGAACAAAAAACCAATGAATTAGATGATGTCAAACAAAAAATGGCAGCTGTAGCACAAAAGAAAAAAGATGCAGAAATGCTACTGCAAAAATTACTAGAAGATAAAAAACAAGCTGAAGAACTAAGAAAAGAAAAAGGAGAAAAATTAACTCAAGAAAATGATAAAGTTACCCAAAAAATAAAAGATGTTAAACAAAAAGATGATGAATTTAAGGAAGCTAAAGAAGCAAAGGATGCTATTGATAATAAATTGCTCGAACTAAAAAATGAACTAATGAATAGAATGAAAGAATTAAAAAAAGCTAATGATGAAATTCCTCTCTTAAATGAGTTAATCAAAAAAGCTAAGGAAGATATTTCAAAAGTTCAACATCAAATTGAAGAGCAAAATAAGAACATTAGTTTACAAAAAAAGAACATTGAAGCTAAAACAAATAATAAAAATCTTCTTTTGCAAGAAACACAAGCATCGCAGTTTTCAAAAGAAATTATTAAAAAGCAATTAGATGAGGAGTCTAAAAATATTGCTAACTATGAAAAACAACAAAAGGAAAAAGAAAATTCCTTATCGATATTAGCACAGAAATTAAAAGACCTTAATAATCAAAAAACAAAGAATGAAAAAAACATAGATCAAATGGTTAATTCGATTAAGCAATTATCAAAAATCAAGGATGAGACACACCAAGAGTTAAATAAAATTAATAAGGAAGTTAATAAGAAAAATCAAGAAATTTTGCAAATAACAAATAAGTTGGATGAATTAAAAAAAGATTTGAATAAATTAAAAAGATAGCAATTTTTTTTAAAACATGATAAAAGAGGCGGCATATAGCCTCTTTTTATCATTATTTCATAATGATACATAAACACTGGTAGCAAGTTTGCAAAAAAAAAAAAAAAAAAATGTTAATATTTTCTTGAAAAATCTTGGGCATTTTACAAAAGCTAATTTTATCAAAGAGAGGTATAAGAAATTATGAATAAAAATGTAGAAGAAAACAAAGTAAAAAGAAAAAAACGTAATGTTATTTTATTAACATCAGCTTTATTGGCAGCATCAATTACAACCGGAGCTATTGCAGCCTTTTATCTTACAAACAAAAATAAGCATGATAAAAAAAGCCTTTTGGCTTTGGAAATAAAAGACCAGAAAATTACTGCAAACTCAGCGATCTTTCATTTAAAAAATATTGATAAAAATGATGACACTAATCGTTCTTTTTCAGTTTTATTTTATGCTAAAAAAACTCCTTATAATGTGCAAAGAAAGACTCATGTTATTAATCAAGAAGAAAAATCTATGTCATTTGGGATTAATAATGAAAAACCTTTATATCCAGATACTGATTATGAGTTTCAGATGATTTATAATGGTGAAACAGTTTTAATTCATCACTTTAAAACTTTGAAGCTAGAGGAAAAAGACAAGCAAGCAGAACTTGATAAAGCAAATAAAGATCTAGAAGAAGCTAAAAAAGCTAGAGAAAAGGCATTACAAGATCTAGAGCAAGCTAAGAAAAACGCTTTATTAAAAAATAATGATGTTATTTCCAAAACCAACGAGCTAAGTGAAGCAAATAAGAAACTAGAAGAAGCCAAAAAATCTAAAGATGAATTGGAAAAACAATTACAAAGTATTAAGGAAAAAATTAAGGAATTTGAAAAACAAAAAAAAGCAGCCGAACAAAATAAGCTACTAACAAATAATAATGTAATTTCCACCACTAAAGAAGTTGAGCGTTTAACCAAAGAACTTGAAGAAGCAAAAAAAGCCCTAGAAGAGGCAAAAAATAAAAAAGATAAGGCTAATTCAGATCATGATAGCGTTAATAAAGATGCTATTCTAAAATCTGATGATTTAGCTAAAAAAGCCAAAGAGTTAGATGAAGCAAAAAAAGCATTGCAAGATGCGATAAATGCCCAAAACAGTGCTAATTCTGAATTTGAACAACAAGAGGAAAATATCAATAAAAAAATTAAGGATCTTAATTCAAAAACGGATGAATATAATAGTGCATTAAGGGCTAAAAATGAATCTGAAAAAGAAATAAATCGTATGCAAAATGAAGTTGCAGAGATAAATAGAATTCTTAATACTCTTGATACTGACAAAACCCGAATCAATAATGAGTTAAACAACGCTAAGCAACAATTAGCTTTAGCAAATCAAAAACTTGCAGATATACAAAAAGAAGCAAATGATGCTAGACAAAAAGCTGAAGACCTTACCAACGAAAATATAAGACTAAATAACGAAGTACAACAAGCTAATGAATTAGAAAAAGAGAATATTAATGATATAGCTCGTATTTCTAAAGATTTGCAAGATGCAAATTCTGAATTGTCAAATGTAAAAGAAACTCAAAGCAATATTGCTGAACAAATAAAAAAATCCAATTTTGATTATAAGCAAAAACAACAAAATTTAAATCAAAAAACCAAGGAATTAGAAGAAGCTAAAAAATCATTAGCACAAGCCACATCTGAAAACCGAGAAATTGAGTCTCAGCTAGAAGAGGCAATAAGAAACACTAATCAAAAAAATGATGATTTAGTGCAGAAAAACAAAGCAAAAACCGACGCAGAAAATGATAGAAATAAATTTCAAAGGGAGCTAGATAGCGCATCAAAAAATGAGACTGATAAAGACCAATATGCTAATCAATTGAATAATGAGTATGAAATATTAAAGCAAGAACTAAAAAGGCTTCAAGGTCTAAAGGATAGCGCAGCAAGCGAAGTCGAAAGAAGAAATAGAGATCTTGAAAAAACAATTATAGATTTAGCACAAAAGCAAAAAGATATTGACCAAGCTAATAGGATGAAAGTAGAGCAAGAGGGCATTAAAGAAAATCATAATAAAAAACTTAATGAATTGAATCATGCTTATGAAAATTTAAAAACAAAAAATAGTTTGGAAAAAGAACTGGAAAAGATATTAAGAAACAAGAATTCATTGGCAGATAAAAAACAAAAGGCATATCAAGCTTATTTACAAAAAAAAGCTAACACACAACAAAAACTTGATGATTGAAATGATTCAAAAAGAGGCAGAGATGATTACTATACTAAGAAATATTATGAATCTTTATATAGAGAAGCCCAAAATGCGGAACAAGAAGCTGAAAGAAAATGGTCGAATGCTAAAGACGAATATGATAAGCAAGAGAATAATGAAAATGCTATTCATAATAAAATTGCTGAAATTAATAAAAATACAACTATTTTAACTAGTTCTCTCAAGAAATATGAAGACCAGATAAATCAGCAACAACATCTAATTGGGGAAGCTTCGCGAAAAATTTCAGAAATTGAAGTTGATATTACCAAGAAAACAAATGATAAAAGGATGCTAGAAGAATCTAAATCTAACAATGAGCAGCTAAAATCTCAATCTGTACAGAAACAAAATACAGCAATAAAGTCCGTAAAGGATAAGGAAGAAGAAATTAAACAAAAACTTAGTCGATTAGAAGTTGCGCGTGTTGAGGCAGAACAAGCGCGAAAAGCCAGAGAAGATGCAGAACATCGATTGCAATCAGCTAAACAAGAACATGATGATAAAAATAACCAACTTCAGAGCGCTCAAGAATTATTGCAAGAAGCTAAAAGCAAAGAGTCTTTCTTACAAGAAAAATTAAATGAATTAAAACAAAAGGTTAATAATGAGACAACTTTAGTATCTCAAAAGCAAGGCGCTGTTGATGACGCTAATAAGCAAATCCAAAAAACGCTAAAAAGCAAGACAGATTTGGAAAAGAAATTGCAAAGTGCGAATGAAGAAGCTAGCATGAAACAAGAAGCTGTCAATAAAAAAACAAAGGCTTTAGATGGTGCAAATGCTAAGCATCAAGAGTCGCAAAAAAATCATCAAGCGTTAATTCAAAAACAAACCGAGATTCATAATAAATTGCAAGAGTCACTTAATAATATAACTCTGGCTAATCAAAAGTACCAACAAGAACTTGAAAACACAAATAATAAAAGTAAAGAAGTTGCTGATAAAAATAATGAATTAAAAAATAATGCTAAATTGATTGAACAAGCATCGCAAAATAAGGCGAAAACAGAGCAAGATCTTATAAATTTAAATACTAATTTAGAAGAAAAAAAGAAAGAATTGGAAGATAAAAATAATAGTTTAAGTGAATTAAATCAGGCAATACTTCATGCTAATAGCCTTAAGGACAATGCTAAAAATAAGGTTAATTTAGCTAATCAAGATGTAAAAAATAAAACTGATTTATTAGCTCAGAAGCAATTAGATTATGAAAATGCTAAGAAATCAAATAATGATTCTTTATTTGATAAGAACAATATTCAAGGTCAAATAAAAGATGTTGAAAAAGACTTTGAAAATAAAACTCATGATTTGCATCAAAAGCAAAAACAATTAGATAAAGCGATTTTAGATAATGAAGAAGCAATCCAAAAAAATAAGGAAGCAGATTCTATGATTAACACAACGAATAATAATCTTCAGAATGCTTTATTAGAGGATTTGAAATTAAATAAGAAGATTTCTCAATCAAATAAGGAAATTAAACAAAAAGAATCTATTTCAAATAGTAAAATCGAAGAACTTGATAGGGCTAAAAAAGAGGCTTCAAAAGCTAATGGATTGCTAGAATCTCTTAATATGAAACATTAATAATCATATATTTTTAATAAACATTTTAGGTTTTTAGTTTTCAAAATAAATAATCCACGGTGGTGTAGTAAATTTTGTGTAAATTTATCTCCTGCTTACTTTTTGAGTAAGAGATTTGAGAATAGCGATCGCACAAATCTAAATTTATTATGCAAAAAACAACCGAACAACATGACAAAATTGGATAAATTTTCTTCCAAATATGTTGTTTGGTTGTTTTAATTATTTAATCTTCTTTTTCAAAAATAATTTGTAATTGATTAAAAACAGATTCTCAATTAGGAACAACTGCTGTTGTATTTATGAATAGTAATAAAATACTTGCTAATGTCTATAAAATTTTGTTGTATTTCTTAACAATATCACCTTAACTTAGATAAAATTTTTATATAATTCAAACAAAATTATAGTTTTTTGCTTCCCGCAGCATAAGTGAACAAGATAAGAAATTTAATTATAGTTTTTGCAACAAAAAACCCCAAAGAAAGGACTAATATGGAACCAAAAATCACGTCATTAACTCAATGTTTATTAGATATACTTAAAGATAATAATAAGTATTATTCTTCTGAACAAAATAAGCTTTTATTAGGTAATATTTTTGCTGCAGTTAATAATCATGATAGCGATCTTTTGGAGATTCTTTATTCTAATGAATTAATACGCAAAAATTTCTTTGTTAAGGTTAAAGACATATGAATTTTTAATGACAAAAAATTCATAGATTTTATCAACCTAAAAGACTTTATGCCTGATAGTTTTACTTCTTTTAAAAATCGCATTGGCCTAGTTGATGACAATGGACACTTTCTTGACGAAAGCAACGATGTTGTACTTTCATTCCCCTTCAAAGATTGTGTTTTAGTTGGCAATCAAGACAAAGACGACCAGAAATGTAGCGAGGTTATGCTCAATGAAACTCTTGGGCTTGATGATATTAACAGACTTCTTGATCCTAAAGTCCTAGTTAATGCAAAACGCCATAGCTCACAAGGAGTTGAACAAAACATATTATTTAATAAAAAAGATAATCTTATCATTAAAGGGAATAATCTTATAGCATTAAGCTCTATATTAAAGAGATATGAGGGAAAAGTTAAATGTATCTATATTGATCCACCTTACAACACTGGCAATGATTCATTTAATTACAATGATAAATTTAACAATTCAACATGACTTGTCTTTATGAAGAACAGATTAGAGCTAGCCAAAAAATTATTAAGGGATGATGGAAGTATTTTTATAAGTATAGACGAAAATATGAAGTCATATTTAGATATTTTGATTAGAAGTTTGGGATTTGATTATTTTAAAGAGTTAATATGAGAAAGCGGAAAACCTTTTGGGTATAAAGCGACTAGCACCATATGGCCTCGTGTTCATGAAACAATTTACCATTTTTGTAAGGTGCGTAATAAAATTTTTTATAAACCTACCTATACATTTGAATTATCAAGTTCAGGTTCTAAAATAATGACTTCAAGCATTATAAAAGCAAAGGAAAATGGGATTTATTCAATGGATTGGGTCGTAGGAGCAAAACAAAGTGTAGGTTTTGGTGCGGGTCAAAAACCTGAAGAATTGATAAAAAAACTCCTTGATGCTACTACAAATGAGGGTGATATTATTCTAGATTTCTTTCTTGGTTCAGGAACAACCGCTGCTGTAGCACACAAAATGAATCGACAATATATTGGTATTGAGCAAATGGATTATATCGAAGATATCACAGTAGAAAGACTTAAAAAAGTTATTGATGGTGAAAAAGGCGGAATATCTCAGCTAGTAGGCTGACAGGGCGGTGGTTCATTTGTGTACTGTGAATTAGCCCAAAATACACAAAAATGAGTAGATTTGGTGAAAAAAGCAACTAACAACGACATTCTTGATGTTAAAAACCAAATACTAAATTCTAATGACATAATTCCTTATTTAAGTAAAGCAGAAATTGAATTTAACTTAAGTACTTTTGATTCACTTAGTCTTGATGAGAAAAAAGCTCGTCTTATTTCAATAATTAACAAAAACAAATTGTATGTAAATTATTCTCAAATAGATGATGAGTCATATGGAATTAATGAAGCTGACAAGCAATTTAACAAATTATTTTATGAGGTAGAGAATGAATAATAATTTAGCTGATAAATTAAAAAATATATTAGATTATTTTCCGCCTAAAGACCTTGATACATTTATTGTAAATGGACTAAATCCTAAAATTAAATTGAGAGATTACCAAACTAGAGCAATTCAGTCATTTATTTTGTATTACCTTGATGAAGGTAATACAAAATTACGTACTCAAGATAAAATACATAACCTATTTCAAATGGCAACAGGTAGCGGAAAGACAGTAATAATGGCTGCTTTAATTCTGTTTTTATATCAACAAGGTTATAGAAAATTTATTTTCTTTGTATCACAAACCAATATTCTTGAGAAAACTAAAGAAAACTTTGGAAATCCAACTAGTTCAAAATATTTATTTGCCTCGCCTTTAAAACAATTTAATAAAACAATAAAAATCAATGTTGTTGATAATTTTCAAGCTTCAAACATTGATAAAGACTCAATTAATATATGTTTTACAACCATTCAAAAATTACACAATGACATTATTAGTCCACGTGAAAATGCTATGAGTGAATATGATTTTAGCAATCATAAAGTAGCATTCATCAGTGATGAATCTCATCATCTAAATGCAAGCACAAAAGCTAAAAGTAAAGTGCAAAAACTCGAGATATTCGAAGAACCCTCTTGAGAAAACACTGTAATTAGTTTATATAATAAACATCCCGAATCGCTTCTACTTGAATTTAGCGCAACTGCAGGTCTTAATAATGAAGATATTAATAAAAAATACATTGATAAACTAGTTTTTGACTATCCACTCAAAACTTTTAGAGACGAAAAATGAACCAAAAACTTTCAAAACATAAGTTCTGAGACAACATATTGACAAAGATCGCTTATAGCATTAATTATGAGTGAATATCGTCATATGCTTTTTAATGATTTAGGGTTAGAAATAAAACCTGTTGTTTTATTTAAGTCAAAAAGCATTGCAGAAAGTAAAAAGTTTTTTGAAGAGTTTAAGCAAAAAATTCAAAAACTAATCATTGAAGACATAGTTGCTCTTGAAACTATTGATATTCCAATTATGAAGCAATGTCTTAGTTATTTTAAAAATTTAGGGCATCAAGACTATCAATTATTAGTTAATCTACTCAAAGAAAGTTTTCGTGAGGAAACGCTAGTCATTATTAACTCGTCTTCTGAAAGTGCAATTGATGCACAAATGCAAGTGTTGCTCAATACATTGGAGGATAAAGATAATCTCTTACGAGGTATTTTTGTAGTTGATCAACTAAATGAGGGTTGAGATGTACTTAACCTTTTTGACATTGTTAGACTGCATGATGAACGTCAAGAAAATACACGTGTAAAAACCAACAAGTATACAATTAAAGAAGCTCAATTAATTGGACGTGGAGCCCGTTATTGTCCTTTTGTGTATAACAATGATGAACAAAATCGAAACAAACGAAAATTCGATGCAGACTTAAGCAATAAATATCGTGTTCTAGAAACTCTTTATTACCACTGCAAAAACGATTCACGCTATATCAATGACCTTCAAAATACACTTAAACAAACTGGTCTTATTGATGATGATAATGGTAAAGTAGTTGAAATTAAACTTAAAGAAGAATTTAAAAATTCAGAATTTTTTCAAAATGCTTTAGTTTGAACTAACAAAAGAGTTCCAAAACAAAATAGTATGCCAAGCGAGCAAGATAAAGTTAATTTTACTAAAACTATTGATTTTAAAGTTAAACAAATTAAGGCTAATGAGGAAAAACTTTTTGATTTAGACACACAATCAGATAATGAAATAGAAGAACTTAAAATTGTTCAACAACTTAATCTTCAAGATGTTGAATATCACATTCTTGAGGGCTGTGCGCTTTATTTTGAAACACTGAAGTTTGATTTTCTAAAATCTAAGTTTTCTAATCTTAAATCACTTCAAGAATTTTTAACTTCATCTGATTATCTAGGTTCAAATGTTAAAATTATCTTTAAGTCTAATGACTCGAAAGCAAAAATAAGTGGAAGAGATATTTTTAGTGCTGTTATGGATGCATTTAAACAAATTGAAAATTATCTTTATTCACTCAAAGATGCAAGTGTAGGTGAAAAAGTTCTACGTCCTAAATATCTTAAAGATGTTATTGAAGATAAATTAATGTATGTTGCTAATGTTGAGGATGAAGACGGAAATGGTAACCCTCAAAGTAAAGCAAGCGAAAAACTTAGAATGGATCTTAGTTCTAAAAAATGATATGTTTTTAATGAAAATTATGGAACAAGTGAAGAAAAAGAATTTGTCAAATGATTTAGTGATAACTATGCAAAGCGACTCGAAAACAAAAATATTGAATTCTATTTAGTTAGAAATGAACGTTTTAGTGATCTTGCGCTTTATGATTTTGATAGTGGTGATCGTTTTGAACCTGATTTTCTTCTTTATTTCAAAACCAATAAAATAAGTTCGCAAGTATTTGTTGAACCTAAAGGTACACATCTAATCGAACATGATAATTGGAAAGCGAATTTATTGAGCTTGATAAACAGTGACATCAATCTTATGCCAAATAATGGTAATTGAAGAGTTATTGGTATGCCTTTTTTCAATAAATTAAAAACCACCGAATTTAGTCAAAAATTTGATGATTTTATTGAAAGTCTATAGCACTCGTGCTTTAAAATGCTATCGTAGATAATTTTGTGTAGAGATCACTAAATAGCAAATATTTAATAGAAGATTTTTACACAAAATTATCTACAGTACCACCAAACAACATATTTGGAAGAAAAATTCTCCAATTTTGTCATGTTGTTTGGTTGTTTTTTGCATAATAAATTTAGATTTTCGTAATTGCTAATCTCAAATCTTTTACTAAAAAAAGTAAGCCAGAGATAAATTTACACAAAATTTCTATACTACCTTCAAAATAAGTTTGAGACTGATTTATACAAAATTATCCACAGTATCCAAATTTAATTTATTTAGCAAATCATTTTTTGGCAATTTGTATATCGCTGTCTTGAATTTTATTTTCATGATTAAGACTGATATATCTTATTAATGCTTCAAACTCGACAAATATTTCTTGATACTTGCTTGGAATTATATCAAGATCTAAAAGATAGGCAACATTATCAAAACCTTCATCATTTTTTATACCAATTTTAACTAAACCGTGATATTCTATATCATTAATTACAACGTTTGTAATATAAATTCCTGATTTAATTTTTTTGATATTTTCAGGATATTTAAAATGAAATTTATCAAAATTGGTAATAAAAGCATATTTTTCAATAAGCAGATTATTTATTGCCGAAATGTTGCCTTCATCAATTAATTCATTTATTAATGTTGAGGAAATTTTTCTTTTATTAATCTTTCGTTCGTTTGCTGTATAGACTTCAAAATTTTTTTTAAGGTAATTAACATCGCCACTTCTACGAAAGCCAAAATAAAAATCATTACCGCATACAACATATTTAACGTTATTATTTTTTAAATTATTGCAAAAGTCATAATGTGAAACATTCATTGTATCTTCATTAACATCAACTAAAAATACGAAATCGAATCCTAAATTAAATAATGTATATAGTCTTGTTTGGACTTGAAAGGCCTTGTTTTCATGTATTTTCGACTTTTTATATGGTTGGTTAAATAGCATAATTGCTAATTTGTAATTTGCCCCTGAATTTTTTAGGTCCTTTGCAATTTTGATTAATTCATAGTGTCCTAGATGAAGAGTTTCAAAACTGCCTAAAACCATAATTAAGTCATTATTTATTTCAAAAATTTGTTTAAAATTTCATTCAAAAATTTTCATATTAATAATTTTACTTTAATTAATAATTTTAAAAATAAATAAAAATTTTACGATTACTCGTAAAATCCTTTTTCTTTTAGTTTGAAATATGGTCCATCTTCAGTAACAGGTAAACATATTTCATTAGCAACATCTTTAGTGGTATCTTCTCCATTTCCCATAGCTATTCCTAAACCAACTAGTTTTAGCATCTCAATGTCATTTTCAGAATCACCAAATGCAACCATTTCACTTGGCTTAATATCCAACAGTTTGCCCAATACTTCTAGACCCACAGCCTTGGTAATGCCTTTAGCTGAAAGAAATATTCCCCCAGGTCATGTTGCTAAAACTCACATATTCATATTATGGTGTTCGAATAAAATATTAAGTTGCTTAGCTCAATATTCGGGATTATTTGTGCTAACAGTGATTAGATAGTTTTTATCATTTTTTGTTTCGAATTCTTTTTCTGATATAAATTTATCTTTATAAGGTAGATAGAATCAATGATTTAGATTAAATAAATCATTATAATAGCCCCATTTATATCCTACAAATGAAAATGGTATCTTTCTTTCATTAGCAAATAATCTGAACTTTACAAAATCATTATAATCAATAGTTTGTTCAAATATGTATTCATTAGTTTTTAAATCTAAAATAAATGTTCCATTTGCACCAATAAAATAATCAACATATGGATTATGTATTTGTTTTCCGACTGTAAAAATATCACGTCCTGAACAAAGCACATTAATATAACCTGCATCTTTTAATTTGCGAAACATTTCTTTCATTCTTAGAGAAAGTTCATCTATGCCAAATGGTAGCAATGTACCGTCTATATCAAACACAACCATCTTGTACTTGTTATTCATTTTAACCTCTTAACTAGGCAATGAAAATATACGGTTGAATAAAACCTTGTCGAAGGTTATGAAACCGTTATTTATTTGTCCTCAACCAATTATTTGATTATTAAATGTAAAAAGGCCTTTTCCGTTAAAGTTTTTAAATCTATCGAAAAAAACCAATTTTGACTTTATTAATTTCACTTCAAAATGTGTAAGTGTATATAATTTTACTCTAAAAAGAGAGTTTATGTTATTGATTTGCTCAAAATCGAGACTTTCATTTAATTTAATATTCCCAATTTTCTCTCGCTTTAAAATATTTACAACAGCATCCGTTTCAAGATATGTTCCAATATCATGAATTAATGACCTTATGTAAGTTCCTTTTGATACTTTTGTCCTAATGATGAATGATTGTTTTTGATAGTTAAAATCTATTAACTCCAAGTTGTGTATTTTAATATTACATTCTGCTAATGAAAAATCTATGTTTTTTCTAGCTAAATCATAACTTCTTTGTCCATTTATTTTTTTGGCCGAAAAAACTGGAGGAATTTGTTTGGTTTGATTTTTAAAATGTTTTAGCGCATTTTCTAATTGTTCCTTGGTAATCATTTTTTTATTTTTTAAAAAAATAACTTCTTCACCTTCATCATAACTTTTAGAAGAGCAATGAAGTGAAGCTTCAACAAAATACTGTTTTGTATCATTAATAAGTCATGGCAAAACTTTTGTATCATCATCACTAGCAACTATTAAAAGACCTTGGGCTAACGGATCAAGAGTACCGCTATGACCAATCTTTTTAATATTATGTTCTTTTGCAAATTTTTTAATTGCAAAAAAACTTGATTCTCCTCTTTTTTTATTAATCTTAAAAAACATTTTTCCTCAATGTAATTTATTATATCATTTTTAAATTATTTAATCAATTGAAGGGGTTATTGATGAGATAACTGAATATCAAAAGCTTTATCTTCTTAGTTTTTAAATTAAGTGTTGGATTTATGTATTAACGAAGATTACCATATTTATCATGAGACAAGTTTTACTTGATTTGCTAGTTAAAAAATATCTCTTTATTTTATAAAAACACTAATTTACTAATTTATAAAAGTGTATAAAATAAAAATAGGTGTTTTGAATCATATTTCAAAAAATTAAAATATATGCTACTTTTTTTATTAAATAACAAAAAAATTATATATAATAATATAGCATTAAATAAGTAAGCCGTTTTAGCTCAGTTGGCAGAGCAACTGACTTGTAATCAGTAGGTCGTAGGTTCAAGTCCTATAAACGGCACCATATATGCGCGAGTGGTGAAATTGGCAGACACGTTAGTTTTAGGCACTAATGCTTCCGGCGTGAGGGTTCAAGTCCCTCCTCGCGCACCATATCATTAAATATGTTGTTTAGAAAGGTTATAAATGCCTTTCTTTTTTTATTTTAAATTTTATAATGAAAAAATAATTAATATAATTCAAATTGCGCGCTAAACTTAATATGTTATGAGGAAAATGAAATTATTTGAAATGTTTTCAGGCATTGGCAGCCAATATAAAGCTCTTAAGAATTTAGAGCATAAATTGAATTTTAAAGCAGTTAGTTTGGGTGCTTGTGATTTTTATATTGATGCAATTATTTCATATATGATAATTCATTGCGGTAATCGTAATTACTTTTTTTTATAGTTAAAAATCTTATTATGTTGGTTTATTTGTTATGCGCTTAAATTAGTGGATAACAAATAAAGCATAAAAAAAATGCCGTGAAGGCATTTTTTATTGGTGATTTACAAATGGTGGAGAATGAGGGGCTCGAACCCACGACCCTCGCCTTGTAAGGGCGATGCTCTCCCAACTGAGCTAATTCTCCAAATGGTGACCCTAGCGGGACTCGAACCCACGCATGTATGGATGAAAACCATATGTGTTAACCACTTCACCATAGGGCCATACTGGCGCCGACTATTGGGATTGAACCAACGACCAACTGGTTAACAGCCAGCTGCTCTACCGCTGAGCTAAGTCGGCACTCATATAAGTAAATGCTTAATTATTATAACCTAAAAAAATATTTCTTAATAAAAATTTTTAATTTATTTATATAAGCACCATCATATCTCGTATTATCGGCAATTATGGTGCTGGTTAGAGGTATCGAACCCCCGACCCACTGATTACGAATCAGTTGCTCTACCATCTGAGCTAAACCAGCATGTAAATTATTTTAGCAAATTTTAGTAAAAAAGTAATTTTCTAAATTATTAATTATTCATTTGTTAATTTTAAAAAATATAAACTTGTCGCTTTTTATTAAAAAAATACTTTTTTCAAAAAATAGTTTATAAAAATAGTAAAATTTGGTTGATAGTGGGAGGAAGTGGAAATGTATGGTAAATACGAGCGAAGCTTAGATGACAAATTAAGAGTTGTCATTCCGCCTAAAATACTTAATGATTTAGGAAAGGAATTTTTTATCACAATTGGTTTTGACAAACAATTAGTTTTGAGAGATAAGGTTGAGTTTGAAAAACTAAAATCTAAACTTGAGGATAATAATTTGCTTAATAGAGATTTGAGAGAATTAAGTAGATTTATCTTTGCAAATACAGAATTAGTTGTGCCAGATAAGTCAAATCGTATTATTATTCCGAAACATTTAGCTTTTAAAACCACTATCAAAAAGGATGTTGTCTTCATCGGATCAGGAAACACCTGTGAACTTTTTGCAAAAGAAGTTTATGATGCAAAAGAAAGATATTTCGAAGATGAAATTGACATTAATAATCTAGCTCAGAAATTATTTGAACAAGGGGTTAAATTATAGAAAAACATATTCCTGTTTTGCTAAATGAAGTAGTTAACTCATTAGACATTAAGCCAAATGGGATTTATCTTGATTTAACTTTAGGAAGAGCTGGACATAGTGTTGAAATTTTAAAAAAAATAAAAGACCAAGGTAACGGGAGACTTATTTGCTTTGATAAAGATATTGAAGCAATACGTGATTCCGAACAAAAATTAAAATTAGTGAGTGACCTTTTTATATTAGTTAAGAGTGATTTTAGATTCTTGAAAGAAGAATTAGCGAAACTTAATATTGAAAAAGTTGATGGAATCTTAGTTGATCTAGGCGTATCTAGTCCACAACTAGATGATGCTAGAAGAGGTTTTTCATATTCACAGGATACAAAACTGGATATGAGAATGGATTTGGATGCAGAACTTAATGCACATATAATAGTCAATGAGTGAGAAGAAGATAAAATTGCACAAATTTTATACGATTATGGTGATGTAAAGCTAGCAAGAATAGTTGCGAAATCAATTGTTAAAAATAGACCAATTAGTACTTCTTTTGAATTAAATGAAATTATTAAAAAAGCATTACCAGCCAAAATTGTTAGACAAAAGAATCCATCGAAAGCTGTATTTCAAGCTTTAAGGATTGCGGTTAATGATGAATTAAATGCATTAGATGATTTGCTAAATCAGGTTATAGATTTATTAAATGTTAACGGCAAGTTAGCTATTATAACCTTTCATAGCAAGGAAGATGCAAAAGTCAAAAGATTCTTTCAAAATTTAAATTATGTAGATCCTAAATTAAAAAGATTGCCAGTTCAGACTGAATTAAAGTGAAAACAAAAAATTATTTTTCCTTCTCAAAGCGAATTTGAGAATAATAAAAGATCACGTAGCGCAAAAATGAGAGTGATAACAAAAATAGGTTAATTTATGAAGAAAAGTGTTATTATAGCATACAAATTTGAGGTCAGCAGTTTTTCTGTTGAGGTTATAGAGCAAAATTCTTTTGGAAATATTTTGATTTATAAAAGAAGCATTAGTAGCACAATTTTTAACCTATTTGAGTTAGATTCATTTATTTGCAAAACTAAAAAAGAAATTGAAGCAACCATATCTTTGACAATAAAAAATGTTGTTGTAATTATTCAAGATTCATCTTTTTTGAAAATTAATAAGAAAATAATTTCTAATAAAAGTAATCAAAAGCTAACTAATTATGAATTAGCTAAGAAACTATACTACTTAGAAAAATCAAATAGTAATTACTTATTTGATTACTCATATCTAAATAATGATAATAACAATCAATTAATAAGTCTTAATCTTTTAGAATGAAATGTTGCTAAAAACATTTTTAATCTATTTAAGAAAAATAACCTAAATATTTTAAAAATTTATGACTATGAATTTCTTAAAAATATTTATTTTAATCAACAAAGAGATTCTGGAATAGCTACCCAAATTTATTTAGATGATTACAGCTTGAAATTAAATGTTTTAAAAAATGATGTAGTTATAATTAAAAAAAATGTTAATTTAGGAATAGATTATTTAATTGAATTCATTGCTAAACAATTGAAAACTACCAAAAAAATAGCTTATACTAAATTTAATTTATGGCAATGTAACTTAAATTCTGGCAATAATTTATTATTTAAAAAAGTTCTGGGATATTATTTAAAAAAAATTAATGATTATGTTGAATCTTTTTTAAAAAATATAAAAGATATTAATATAAAAGTTAATTTTAATGTAAGTAATAGCAAATTCCTAGAAACCATAAAAACGTTTAAAAACTTTAAAATTTTAAGTTATTTATCAGACAAAGCTTATTGCGCAATTGATGTTATTAGTTATGAAATGATGGGAATTATTAATCTTGTTAACAAAAGACAAAATACTATTAAAGAAATGACTATAACCTCTGAATTATTTATTTTAGACGTAAATAAACGAGAGGAAAAAGGATATTCTTTTAATTACAAAAAATAAACTCAATTTTATTTATATAATTTAGTTAAATTAAAGATAAAGTAGAAAAAAAGTAAGGAGTACTGCCATGCCAGAATTTGAAAATTTCAATTCCGTTGCTAATATTAAGGTTATCGGTGTTGGTGGTGGTGGAAATAATAGTATTCAAAGTCTTCTTGATACAAAAATTGATGGATTAGAATTTGTTGTTGCAAATACAGATAGACAAATTCTAGATAAATTTGATAAATCACTAACACTACAATTAGGTGATAAAAAAGGTATCGGGGCTGGTGCTAATCCAGAAATTGGAAGACAAGCTGCCGAGCATTCAACACATGAAATAAAGGAAAAGATAAAAAATGCTAGCCTAGTAGTTATTACTGCTGGGATGGGTGGCGGCACAGGTACTGGAGCAGCCCCCGTGATTGCCAAATTAGCTAAAGAACAAAATTCTTTGGTAATAGCAATTGTAACTACACCCTTTTCATTTGAAGGAAAAAAGCGAAGTCAGATTGCACTCCAAGGGATTGAAGAATTAAAGAAAAATGTAGATTCTTATATTATTATTTCAAATGATAAATTAAAAGAATCTTTTGGCGAAATTTCTTTTAAGGATGCTTTTAAGGTTGCAGATAATATTGTTAAGCAATTTATTAGAACTGTTGTCGATATTATAGCTGTACCTGGTTTGATTAATTTAGACTTAGCCGACCTAGAAACGTTAATTAAAAACAGTGGTGAAACCATTGTAGGAATCGGACAATCAACTGGTGAAAATGCGGCGCAGAAAGCAATGCATAATGCGATAAGCAGTCCTATTTTAGAAAGTAATATAAAAGGTATCACTAAAGCAATAGTTTATTTTTCGTCATCAAGAAATAGCACTATCAATGATTTTGAAGCCGCAATTGATGTTTTAAAGAATGTTGCTGGCGAAAATATTGATGTTATATTTGGCGTTGGTTCTCCTGCTAATGAAGAAGCAGAAAAACTTGGTGAAATTTATGTATCTGTAATTGCTACAGGAATAAATAGAACCAACAATAAAGAAGAAAATGATTTTAAACTCACAAATAGTGAAATCGAAAATCATACAGATGATGATACACAAGAATATTTGACAATTTCAGGTTTTGATTCATCTAAATCTAAATCCCATTTGAATAATAAATATTCAAATGATGATGAAAGCAATGAAATTATTTACAATAAATTTTAAAATAAGAAGATGTAAGAATTCCTGTTTTAAAAGTAAATTATTTTAGAGAGAGGCAGTTGCCTCTTTTTTATTACCCAGGGTTAGAAAGCATGAATATATTGGATAAATAAGCTAAAACATATACAAATTTTATCATTATTATAAATAATGATAGCCTTTCAAAATAAGCAACTTTGCGAAAAAAAAAAAAAAAAAAATGTAACATATAACCTATAAAAATTGAAAAATATTTGAAAACGATAGCTTAAAAAAAGAAAGAGTATAAATTTATGGAAAATACCAGTGAAAACAAACAAAAAAAGAAAAGACGTGGCAACATTATTTTAGCTTTATCCCTTTCACTATCAATTGTTGCGACAGGAGCTTTGGTTGCTTATTATTTCTTAAATGCCAATAAAAATGGAGTTAATGGTGCAAATGATATTAAAGGTTTAAAAATAAAGGACCAGAAAATTGCTTCAAACTCAGCAGTGTTTAATTTGAAAAATATTGATGAAAATGATAATATGGATAGAACATTTTTAGTTTTATTTTATGCCAAAAAAACACCATATGAAATAGTTAGAAAGTCTCACACAGTCGGAAAAAATAGTGAAAATATGCATTTTGGGCTAAATAATGAGAAACCGTTATCTCCTAATACTGATTATGAATTTCAGATGGTTTATAATAATAAAATTGTTTTTATTCATCAATTTAAAACCTTAAAAGCTGAGCAAAAATATTCACAAGATGAATTAGATAAAACAAACAGCGAACTAGAGAAAGCAAAGCAAAATGATTTATTAAAAAATAGGGATGTAATTTCTAAGACAGAAGAATTAAACAAGGCTAATGAAAAACTAAATAAAACCAGGAAAAATAAGGAAGCTTTGGAAAAACAACTTCAACTTATTAAAGAAAAAATAAAAACGCTTGAAAAATCAAAAAAAGATGCGGAGCAAAATAAACAAGAATTAGAAAATAGCGTTATTTATGCGAATAATGAGTTAGTAGATAAACTAACCAAAGAATTAAATGAAGAAAATAGGAAACTAGAAAAAGCTAAAAATAAGGTTAAAAATGCTCAAGAAAGCGTTGAATCCTCAACTTCTAACGCTATTGATATAGATAATGATTTAGCAAAGAAAACTAAGGAATTAGAAGAAGCTAAAAAAGAATCAGAAAAAGCTAATAATACTATAATTGCTCTTAATAGTGATAAAAATAGAATAAATAATGAATTAAATAATGCTCAAAAACAACTAGATCAAGCAAATAAACAACTTAATGATGCAAAGCAGGAAGTAAGTGAGACAACTCAAAAACTGAATAGTCTTATTTCTACAAATATTGAACTAAACAATCAAGTTCAAGAAGCAAGTAGACTTGAAGAAGAAATTTCCATTGACGCAGGTCGTATTTTTAAAGAATTAGAGAAAGCAAATAATAATCTAGTAAAAGCAAAGGACAATCAAAAAAACATCTTAAAACAAATTGAAAATTCTAAACGTGAATATCAAGAAAAAGAGCAAAATTTTAATCAAATAAATAATGAATTGGAAGAATCAAAAAGATTATTGAAACAGGCTCAAGATACACAAAATAACTTACAAACACAATTAGATGAAATTAAAAAAAATAAAAAGCAAAAAAATGAAGAGATTAATAAACTAGGTAATGAAATAAAATTAGTTGATGGAACCATTAAGAAAATAGAAAAATTAATTGCTGATATTAAAAATGATGAAATCGATAAAGATCGTTATGCTAACCAGTTAAACATTGAATATGAAATTTTGAAACAAAATTTAAAACTCGCAAATGATCTTAAAGATGGTGCTGCTGAAAGTTCTATAAATATCGAAAAAAGAATTAAGCAAAATTTAGAAGAAATAAAACAAAAAAAATTAGATATAGCTAAATTTACTAATCAAAAAAAATTATTAGAAAATAACCTAGTTGAACTAGGAAATAATCGTACATCTATGAGAATCAAGATCGGACAAGTATCTGAATTGGTTGAAAAAAATAAGAAACTAATTGATTCATATAATAAAAATATAAGTGATTATCATGAAACATTAGATAGAATTGCTGAGGCCAATGGATCTGATACTGGTATTGGTGATGGAGGAGCTGCGGCGGAGGATAGAATTTGAGAGATAATTGATCGACTTCAATCCGAAAAGAGTAGTATTGAGAAAGATTATAAAAGGGCACAAAAAGAATTGGCAGAATGGGAAGAAAAAAAGAAAAAACTCGAAAAGGAAATTGTGCCAGTAGTAAAAGAATATTGAGATTTTGATGGAAAAATATTACAAGCAGAGAAAAGACTGTTGGAGTTAACTAAAGAAAAAGACGAAAATATTGAAAGAAAAGCCCAATCTGAAAAAAAACTAAAAGAAGCTGATGCTAATGTAGCAATCAAAGAGAAGCAAAAGAATGATAAGTTTGAATTATTACAATTGGCAAGAGCAGAAGCCGCTGAAGTTAAAAAACGTAGAAAAGATGCAGAAAACAATTTAAGATTAACTAAGGAAAAATGAATAACAAAAAATCAAGAGATTCAAGATGCTAATAATGCATTAAATAGTTCTAATGATATTTTAGCTGCATTGGAACAAAGCCTAAGGGACGCAAAAAAAATTGTGGATGAAAAGCAAAAAGAAGTAGCTAAAAATGAGAAAAGTAAAAGTAATGTTGAAGTGCAAAAGCAAAATTCTTTTATGAATAATAAGAGATTAATGAAGGCGCTTGAAAGTATTAACAATGATATTTCTTTAAAAACTGATGTGTTAAATCAAAAAAGTAACGAATTAAGTGATTTAAATAAAAGACGTGAACTGCTAGCTTCTAATAAAAATGCATCTGTGCAAAAAGCTAACAAGAATAATATAGAATTGCAAAAAGTTCAACATGAATTAAATAGTGCTAATCATAAAGTTCAAAGTTTATTTGAAAATGTAGGCCAAAAAACTAAGGAAGTAGAGCGAATAATAAAAAAACTGCAAGATATTGAAAAAGCTATCAATAAAACAAATAATAATAATAATAATAATAATAATAATAATAATAATTTAACAAATAAAAAACAAAAAGAATATGAAAATGCTAAGCAAAAAAATGATGCTGCTTTACTGAAACTAAATAATGAAAAATATAAACTCAAAGAAGCACAAAAGGAATTAGAAAAAATAGCTATTGAAATTAATCTAAAACAGCAAAAATTAGAGAAAGCAAAAAATAAATTTAATGATATTTATAGTCTTAATCAAGAAATAATTAAAACAATAAACGATGTTGATTTAAGTATTAAAAATATTCTTAGTGAAAGTGATAATATAAAAAAACAAATTCTAAAAAATGAAAAAGAATTAAAATCAGATGAAGAGAATGTATCTGTTAAAGAAAAAGAACTTCAAAAAATAAAGAAGGAATAAAATAATGCATAAACATTTCATGAATTCACTAAGGAATATTAAATGCTATTAGATTAATAAATTTTTCAGAAGTTAAGAAGTACCGTTTAGCTTAAAAAAATAAATAAACTTTAACTTAAAGCTTGATTTTTTTAAAAAAATAAAAAAGGTAGCATAAGTAATCTTGCTTTCCTATGCCCTTCATTTAAGTATAAAAATAAAGAACGTAATTTAAATCTTTTTAATAAGGAAGTGTAAGAATTTTTTGCGTAAATTAATTTCTAGCTTACTTTTTATTAAGAGATTTGAGAATGGTAATTACGCAAATTTAAATTTATTATATAAAAATAACCAAACAACAAAATAATTGAAAAAATTTTTGTATCTGATGTTTGGTTATTTTTTTGTTATTTATCATTTGTGTCTACTGAGAAATTGAGTCTGATTAAAGAGATGCCTTAAATTGGAAACAACATTATCTCATTTTTTAAGTTAATTTTAATTGTAAAATTCTCATAAATATAATTATTTGACCAATAGGCTAATGATAATGATACCTTTATTTTTGCATATGTTTTTGATAATAGCAAATTCGTAGTAAAGCTAAAATAATATGTTATGGCATACAAAAAAACAAATTTTTGCTATTTTGCTACCAAATTTTGCAAAAAAAAAAAAAAAAAACTATAATTTTGTTTTGTATATAAAAATTTTATCTAAGGAGATATCATGAAGAAATCTAACAAAATTTTATTAACATTAGCAAGCATTTCAATACCTTTTATAACAGCTGCAACTGTTATTTCTTGCAGTTCAAATAATGATAAAAAACCTAGTGATCCTAAAATAGATGATCAAAAGAAACCAGAAGATTCTAAAAAGAATGAAGAAGGCAAAGAACAAGAAAAGAAACCAGAAATTAATGGCAAAACTGAACCTGAAAATAAGGATCCAAAAGATGATGGCAAGAATAATGATTCAAAAAAAGAAAATAATAAAAATAATGAACATTTAGGAAAAACCCTTCCTGACGGCAAAACAGAAGATGAGGATGGCGAGGATACCCTTACATCTCCAGCCCTACCTAAACCAGAGCCAACACCAGAAGAAGATGATTTGATAAATAATCTTGATGAAGAAGAGGTTAAAGAAATTGAAAAAAATGAAGTCCTTGTATTTCAAGGTCTATTTAAAAAGAGTTTTGAAGACCTTCAAAAGCAAGTTTTAGAAAAAGATTTACAAAAATTAATTACCGATCTTCCAGATCAAATTAAAAAAAACATTCCTAAATTTGATGACAAAATTAAATTAGGTGAATTAAAATTAACTCCTGAAAGTAAAGAATCTAAGGAAAAAAATAGTTAAGAAGGAATAATAACTATTTTTACAAAAAACTAGATGACTTAAAAGTACCAAAACTTTAAGTTTGCATTCTATTTAAGCTACCCATATCACGATGGTAACTATCAACTTTAAAAAAATAAGGATATGGTTTGTTTTAAAGAAACTTCTAAAGAGAAATTAGAAATATTTAATTCTTTTAACTTTGCAAGGAATATTTTAAAACAATCAAATTTATATCGGTTTTATTTAAATTTGCCGGCGGTTCTTAAATTTTTATAATAACGAGTTTGTGTTTGTTAAAAAATATATAAAAATCTAGATACATTTGTGTCTAGATTTTTTGCTCTTAAGGAGATAAAATAAAGAAATTAGGAAGAGAGAAATAGTTAAATATTTACGTTTCAGACCATAAAAAATGTGCAAAATAGATAAAACCATTAGGAATTTCTTTTTAAATTGCAAAGAAAATAACAAGTGGTCTAATTATTGACAAATCATAGAAGACATTTTAACAAAGCACAATTCAGTAGTAATAAAAAGCGTGCTACTAAAGAAAAGCATCTTTAAGATGCTATTATGAAAATGAAAGATAGATACTTCAATAACTTCGTTTGATATAGTGAGAAAATGGTTTAATAAAAGCAAAAAATAAAACCATAAAATGGTTATTCAATAAAAATTTAAAATTTGAATATCTTAATTTTTACAAAATCGCTTATTATGAATTTGCTACACTTATGAAATACGAAATAATTAATTGGTGCGCTTTTTGCTTGTATGAGAGCAACGTGTGATTAATTATTATTTGACATAAATTAGGTGGATTACCAATGAAGTTATTGGGCAATGCTGCATTGTGGCAAAACACAAATTTGAATAGTTACATTCAATTATCCATTCAGTTTTTTGTGGCACAGTTTAAATTTTTAAAAACATTTGCTTTTAAAGGATATATAACAGCTGGAATGTTTTTTGTTATTTTCAAAATTAAATTTAGATGTAATAGATAAAAAATAAAATATTATTGTAATTTAACTCGATAGTATAAGTAAAAATCTTGTATTAGTATTTTTATTTTGTCTATATCCGTTAAATTGCAACAAAAATGAGCCACCTAACATATATAGTAAAATGTTATAGGT